>JAFMSA010000196.1 GCA_017353855.1 Alphaproteobacteria bacterium | reverse complement strand
CTGTAGATCGGGACACGCGAATGACGCTGTTCGACCATGAATTTGACGACGTCGGGAAAGGGCGTCTCGACATCCAGAGCAGCAATATCGACACGGGGCACCATCACATCTGCCGCGGTCCGGTCGTGCACTTTCAGGATATTGCCGATAAGGACACGTTCATGATCGCTCAGCGACTGCGGGTCGTCGGCCGCCGGTTCCTCAATCATCTCGTCGATCGTCTCACGCACGCTCTCACCGTTGCGAGGGCGTCGGATCAGGCGAAGAAAGTTGCGCAGGCGCGCAAAGGATCGTTCGTGCTCGGGCTGGCCGCTCGTACCGGGAGGTTCGGAATCGCTCATGGCTTAGCGGGTTCGGATTCGATGAACGACATGGTGTCGCGATAGGGATCTGGAACCCCCATCTTGGCTAAGATCGACGTTTCCAAGGCCTCCATCTCGGCCGCTTCACGCTCGCTGAGGTGATCGTAGCCGAGCAGATGAAGTACGCCGTGGACGACCAGGTGCCGAAGGTGATCGGCGAGAGGTTTGTGTTCCTCGCGGGCCTCGCACGCGACAGGCTCGAAGGCCAACACAACGTCTCCCAGCAGAAGCGGGGCACCGGGCGCCGGGCGCACCTGCGGGTCCCATGCCGGGAATGCGAGCACATTTGTCGGCGCGTCACACCCTCGGTAGTCGTGGTTGAGGCGTTGCTGCTCGGCGGCGTCGGTGAGCATGACCCCGAGCTCCAAGCGGCCCTGCCATGCGAAGCCCGAGGCGGCCGAGCCATCGATGAGTGCGCACTGCGCTGCCTCGCGTGCGAGGTTTTCGGCAGCCGGGCAGACCACCGCCCAGCGCGGGCACGTCAAAAGGACGCTGACTGTAGAATTCGGGCCCATCAGGTATCGCCGCGCCGCGCCGCGCGCTCGCGCGCCTCGTAAGCGCGCACAATACGGGCAACGAGCTCGTGCCGAACGACGTCCTTGTCGCTGAGCCGCACTGTCGCGATCCCTTCGACGCCGTCCAATGTCTCCAGCGCCTCGGCCAGTCCCGAGCGGGTTCCGGGCGGAAGATCGACTTGCGTCGGATCGCCGGTTACGACCATGCGTGAGGCCTCCCCGAGCCGGGTCAGGAACATCTTCATCTGCACCGCAGTGGTGTTCTGCGCCTCGTCGAGAATGACAAAAGCGCGCGATAGCGTGCGCCCCCGCATGAAGGCGAGCGGTGCCACCTCGACCTCGCCGGTGGCGAGCCGTCTGGAGAGCAGGTCCGCCGGGAGCATGTCGTTGAGGGCGTCGAAAATCGGCCGTAAATAAGGGTCGACCTTATCCCGCAGATCCCCGGGCAGAAAGCCAAGGCGCTCGCCGGCCTCGACCGCCGGACGTGACAGAACGATGCGCTCGACGCGACCGGTCATCAGCAGATCGACGGCGGCGGCGACCGCGAGATAGGTCTTGCCGGTGCCGGCAGGTCCGAGCCCGAAGACGAGATCGTTTTCGCGGATCGCATTGATGTAGGCGGCCTGACCGGCGGAGCGCGCGGTGATGCGGCGCTTGCGGGTCCGAAACGCTGCGTCTTCGCGCCACAGGCTGAGGCTCTTGTCGCCGATTTCGGCCTCCGCGAGGCGAATAGCCGCCTCGACCGCCGGCAAGTCTACCTCCTGTCCGCGTTTGAGGCGGTCATAAAGCCTTGCGAGCACGAGGTGGGCTGCCTCCGTGGCCGAAGCGGGGCCCGAAATCGCGATCCGGTTGCCACGGGTGATGACGGAGACCCCGAGCTGCCGCTCAATGCGGTCAAGGTGCTGATCGCGTTCGCCATAAAGCAGGGGGAGCAGCAAGTTGTCGTCGAATTCCAGCTGGCAGCGGCCTTCGGCCAGTTCGCTCGGGGCGATTTCGGATGACAGCGCGCTCATGCAACCGCCGGCCCGGCAAGTGAGCCCGCAAGGCTGCTGGCGCCCGCGTCCAATATGAGTGAGGGAACGATGCGGCCGACCAGGTCGCTCGGTGCGGCAACGTGAACGCTCTGGAGATAAGGACTGCGCCCGACGAGCTGCCCCTCGTGCCTGCCCGGTTTCTCGAGCAGGACGGGCAGGATGCGGCCAATGCAGGCCTGATTGAATTTGCGCTGTTGCATTCTCAGCAAGGCCTGCAAAACGGTGAGCCGCTCGGCCTTCGCCTCTTCGCTGACCTGATCCGGCGCCGATGCCGCGGGGGTGCCCGGCCGGGGCGAATACTTGAACGAAAAGGCCTGGGCGAAGCCGATTTCCGCAACGAGATCGAGCGTCTGACGGAAGTCGGCGTCGCCCTCCCCTGGATAACCGACGATGAGATCGCAGGAGAGGGCGAGATCGGGCTTGGCCATGCGCAGCCGATCGACGATGCGGCGATAGTCCTGGGCAGTATGGCGCCGGTTCATCATAGCGAGAACACGGTCGGATCCGCTTTGAACCGGCAGATGAAGAAACGGCATCAGCTGCGGCACATCGCGATGCGCGCCAATCAGCTCGTCATCGACATCGCCCGGATGCGAAGTCGTGTAGCGAATCCGGGCAAGCCCGGGAAGTTCAGCGAGGCCGCGTATCAGCGCACCCAGCCCCCATTCGCTGCCATTGGGACCCTCCCCGTGATAGGCATTGACATTCTGCCCCAACAGCGTGATCTCGCGGATGCCTTGACGCACCAAATTGCGCGCTTCAGCCAAAACCTCTGCAACCGGGCGCGAATATTCCGCCCCGCGGGTGTAGGGAACGACGCAAAAGCTGCAGAACTTGTCGCAGCCTTCCTGCACGGTCAGAAAAGCCGTAACGCCGCGCGGGGCGCGGGCCTGCGGCAGGTGATCGAATTTAGGTTCGGCAGGAAAGCTCGTTTCGAGGATCCTGGCACGTTCTGTCCGCAGCGCGCGGGCAACCAATTCAGGCAAGCGATGGTAGCTCTGCGGGCCGATGACGAGGTCGACGCAGGATGCGCGGCTCATAATCTCGGCTCCTTGAGCCTGCGCGACGCAGCCGGCTACCGCGACGATCATCCGGCTGCCGCTGCGGGCCTTCGCGGCTTTGAGGCGCCGGATCGTGCCGAGCTCGGAATACACCTTTTCCGCTGCTTTCTCCCTGATATGGCAGGTATTGAGGATGACCAGGTCGGCCTCGTGCGCTGTCTCTGCCGGCATAAATCCATAGGGCGCCATGAGGTCGGCCATCCGTGCCGAGTCATAAACGTTCATTTGGCAGCCGTAAGTTTTGATGAAGACGCGCTTGGCCGTATCATGCGGCGCTTTCCGGGTGATCTGTGCTTGTGTCATCCAGCTGCCGGCTGCGGGATTTGAGGAGAGAACGGGTCGCGGGTACCAGGATGCGGCGGTTCCGGCATCGGCTGCGGCCGACCGCAGAGTGCCGCCGCCATGCCGCCGGACACACGGGCATGACAATAGGCGGCAAGCGCCTTGCGTGAGTCCCAGTCGGACGAAAAGGTCGGCGGATGGAATTGGACCACTATTTCGACCGTCCCGATCCCTACCATGCTCCACATATGGGGTGCGAGCTCGACGGCGCCGTACCACGCAAAGAACGGCCGGTATAGCCGCCCCATCGGCATGCCGTCGAGCCGCGTGTAAGCGAGCGAGACCGGTTGAACGATCACCGGGGCAGCGCCCCCTCGCCTCTGCGCCACGGCAAACAGCGCACTCTTGAACGGGAGTACGCGATTACCATCCCCGCTTGTCCCTTCAGCGAAGAGGATCAGGGCATCGCCTGCGGCGAGCCGATCGGTGATTGCGGCGCGCTGAATGGCGGCGTTGCGCGCTCGCCGATCCACAAAGACGCTGCGTTGCAGTTTGGCCAGCCAGCCAAAGAATGGCCAATCGGCCACCTCAGCTTTGGCGATGAAGGAACCGCCGATCACCGAACCGAGCACGCTTATGTCAGTGTACGAAATATGATTTGCCACGAACAGTACCGGACGGTCGGTCGTCGGCGACCCGATTACGCGAATACGGAAGCCTAGAATTCGGCAACACCAGCGGTGATAGAAAACCGGGAGCGTGCACGTCCACCGGCAGCCGAAGGCCAACCCGATCACCTGCACCGGCATCAGGCTCACGGTCCAGAGAAGATACAGCAGGAGGCGCGCCAGCCTCAGCGTCGGCGAGCCCATTTGCTCATGTCGTCCATGGACTGCCGTTCGTAATGCCGCGAATACTTCTCGGTGACGAGGTCGGTTTTGACCAAGATGCAGACGTCAGTGGTGTTGAACTGGCGATCGATAACGGCACCGTCGCCGACGAACCCGCCCAGTCGCAGATAGCCCTTAATGAGCGGGGGCAGGGCCGAAAGCGCGCGCGCCGTGTCGATCCTGTCCGGGTCGAGCCGGCGCATGTCGACATACCTCTCGGCGAGCGCGCGCACCCGCAGGGCCGCGGGGGCCAGATGGTGGTAGTAGAGATAAGACAGCGGCGCCGCGAGAGGATCCGGATCGGTACCCGGCAGACTGGCGCAGCCGAACATCAGCGCAATCTCGTAATAAAAAACATAGGCGGCAATGCCGCTCCACAGCAGCTGCATCGTCGGTCGCTGTCGGTACGCCGGGTCGACGCACGAGCGGCCCAGTTCGAGGATCTCGCCGGGCTGGCTGACGAGCGGGCCGATGTCGAATTCGTTCGCCGAGTAGAAGCCGCCGAGCCGTGCGGCGTTCTCGCGCCGGATCAGGCGGTAGGTACCGACGACAGCATCGGCGCCGCCGCCGCGGCTGTGGTCGAGGACGAGGAGATGATCGCAATCTTGATCGAAGCGATCGACATCGCGACGACGGCGGGTCATTTCCGGCAGCGCCTGCGCTCCCAGCGTCTCGTAAAATATCCGGAAGCGCAACGCCTGTGCGGCATCGATATCGGCGGGGGTCTCGGCCAGCCGGACTTGCAACGGCCCCGACCGGATATCCACGATGCGGCCCTCGAAACCGGGCATCGACGATTTGACGGCCAACGGCGATTCGCCCTGCAAATTCCGCCGCACGGCGGCACCGCCACTAATCACGCTGCGTCACCCGGGAACCGGGTCCGGCCAGTTGGCCGGCGCTAACCAGGACTGGCCCCCTGCCGACCACGCCGAAGGCGTCATTCCGTTTCAGACCCGGTCCTGCGCGGCACGGCATACAGCTCGAGCCGGTGCCCGACCAGTTCGTAGCCGAGCTCCTCGGCTACCAGCCGCTGAAGTCTCTCGATCTCCTCGTTGCGAAACTCAACCACGCGACCCGATTGCAGGTCAATGAGATGGTCGTGATGATCGCTGGGCATCTCTTCATAACGCGAGCGGCCGTCACCGAAATCATGCTTGGCGAGAATACTGGCCTCTTCAAACAGGCGAACCGTCCGATATACCGTAGCAATACTTATCCGCGGATCCACAGCAGTCGCGCGGCGATAGACCCGCTCGACGTCTGGATGGTCTGCCGATTCCGATAATACTCGTGCGATGACCCGCCGTTGCTCGGTCATCTTCAACCCCTTCTCGAGGCAGAGCTGTTCAAGCCGCGAGATCATCGCGCCTCCCAAGGCGAGCCGCATCCCCGGGCATCATATCCCAAAGCATTGGGTGAGCCTACGTCCGCAACAACCTCCGCGTCGTGGAAACCTGCTCCCTCACGATAGAGCGGGCGGCAAAGTCTACTCCAGTAATCAGGCTCGCGGCCGCCGTGCTCGGGTTCCGAGACCAATTTCCTTAGCCAAGCGGCTGCGCTGGCGCGCATAATTGGGTGCCACCATCGGGTAGTCAGCCGTCAGTCCCCAACGCTCCCGGTAGGCCTCGGGAGTCATATTGTAGGCCGTCTTCAGATGCCTTTTCAGCATCTTGAGCTTCTTCCCGTCTTCGAGGCAGACGATGAAGTCCGGATGGACCGATTTCTTAATTGGAACAGCCGGCTGCGGACGCTCTGCAGGTACCGGCTGAACGCTTCCGATATTGGCCAAAGAATTGTACACTTGGTTGATTAATTGTGGCAGGTCACCCACCGACACGGTATTGTTGGAAACGTGTGCAGCAACGATTTCCGTCGTGAGCGCCAGCAAATCGTTGCTCTGATCCGAGTTGTTCATCTCGACGATCCCGCCATGAGTCTCGTTTCCAAATATAATTAACAATCAGCGGCAAAGCAATCGGCGTAACGATCAATTTCTTCAGTCTCACACCCACTTTCAAGAACATCCCGGGTTTCTCAAAACAAGCGGAGAGCAAAGGTGATGCCTGCGAGTAACTCAAGTTGCCGGTACCGCGGTTACCAGCCGGCGACGTAGTACGAGAGCATCGACCGCACGCCCCGCGCGGCAGTAATAATTCGCGCGCCGCCCGGCGACCGTAAAGCCCGACCTCTCGTACAAACAAAGCGCGGCGGTATTATCGACGGCCACCTCGAGGGTGATGCTGTCGGCACCGCGCCCGCATGCCAGCAAACATGTCGAACGCAGAAGCGCGGCACCGATGCCGGTTCGCCGCCACTGCGGCAGGACGCCGAGGGAGAGGAGTTCGCATTCATCGCCCAGGTCGAGGGCCAGCGCGAACCCTGCCCAGATCTTTCCCTCGCGAGCAATTTGACCAAAAAAACCGGGGATGCTCATTACCTCGGTAACGGCGGGAGGATCCCACGGATCGTCAGGAAAACAGAGCCGGTGCAACCTGGACACCGCAACGGCCGCAATGCGGGACACCGGCTCTATCCGGCGGCTCTCGTTCAATTGGAGCGAACTTTCCTGTCCGCAACCGTCACGTCGGGCGGACGCAGATAGAGCGGCCGCGCCTCAACAAAACGCTCGCTGCGCCAGTGGCGCAACCCCGCTCGCAGAACACCGGGCGCATCGGGTGCCGAGCCTTCGAGGCGGCTGCAGCCTGCCCGGTCCGCGAGCGCCAACACGGCCCGCGGCGCCGCGTCGCCGGCAATTGCGAGCGGTGCCGCGCCGATCATCCGGTCAACCGCCTCGCGCAGCGCTCCTGGCATTACCGCTACGGGCTGCCCGAGCGGCTCGCCTCGGTGACTGAAGAATTGGACATAGATGTCCTCGCGCCGGCTTTCGAGCGCGATCAACAGGAACCGGGGAGCCGCACCAACAGGCCAGCCGAGACGGCCCGCGACAGCCTCAAAGCTGGTCACGCCGACCAGCTGTGCGCCGGTCGCGAGGGCTATCCCGCGCGCCGCGGCGAGCCCGACGCGAATTCCGGTGAAGCTACCCGGTCCAACACTCGTCGCTACAAGTGTCAGTTCCGCCGGCACGAACCCTGCGTTGCTCATGACGGCCTCGACCATCGGCATCAGCGCCTCTGCCTGGCCATACCTGCGCTCGCTGCGTTCGCCGCAGATTATCGTGTCTCCGACGGCGAGGACGACGGAGCACGCCGAACCGGCGCAGTCGAGCGCCAAGGTGATCGGGCGCGAGCCGCTCGCGGTCATTCCCGCGGTCCGGG
>JAFMSA010000787.1 GCA_017353855.1 Alphaproteobacteria bacterium | reverse complement strand
TTGTCCCGAAGTACCGCCTGATGGAGCGCCGTTTTTCCCAGATCCTTGGTCCTCGACGCACACGTCGCTGACCCGAACTCGCATAAGATCACGATCACGCAGCTTGCCGTCGATCGCGAGATTGAAAAGAGCGAGATTACGTCTGCGCTTTTCGAGCTGCAGTTGGACCCGGATTGCCCAGACCTCCTTCGGTTTCAAAGCGCGTTTCTGGCCAATGAGCCGGCCGTTTTCCAGAGAGTTTTCGCAAAGCCAACAGGCGCTGGGATCGCACTGCGCATCGTTGCCTCCTTGATCCCAACCGTCCTGCCGCAGCTCAAGCCGTACCTCGCGCTGATTGGATTCGCAGAGTCCACAATCACATCCGGCGACCCGCGGCGTAATAATTGATCGATCGCCGCTGCTGCTAATGGGGGCCGGCGAGATCACAGAAAGTTTTGTCGCGAAAGTTTCCACGGAGACGCCGAAGGGTCAGGCTAGCGCCTTGCGATCCGTACTGAGAACCAGTCAGGGCCAAGGCCCCGAATCATCGGTCGGTCGATGCCTTCAAACCAGCCGCAGCACGGGCATCTCCCGTCGCCACCTTTCGTGTTATCGTGGAGCGCCAGCCTGCCAGCGACGACCAGCCCGTTTGCCAGCCAACATCTATGGCCCCTGACGGAATCGCGGCCCTAGGTGACGCGCGCGAACTCCCGCTTTCCCTTGGTCTCAGGATATTGAGTTCGGCATCTACTGCACCGTCGAGCTGAAGGTCCGGCGCGTTGCCCCGCCGCCTGTGCATCTTCGACCACGGGGGGCGTGGTCGGCATGGAATTTCAATACGATGTGGGCGGGGCGCCATTTATTACAGCATGGCGCTGCGGCACCCGGACCACCCTGCCTAGCCTAAGCCTAGCCCCCGGCCCCCGGTCGGCGCGTCCGACCACTATCAATGAAAGCGAACATTTTTGTGCCGGGCCGGCCAGCGATCGTGCCTGGGCTTGCAGGTATTTACTTGGGGGGGAGAGGCTAGTTGTGCCGCGTCTCGAGGTGGCAGGCCAGGTGCGCGCTGGCTGCGGAAGGATAACCGGGCGTCTTTGAACCAGTAAAAAGCCGCCATGCGGGAAGCCGGAAAAGCGCTTATCGAGCGGATCGAAAGGCGCATCGCGGAACTCTCCGCGGAGGGCGCCCCCGAAACTAAGGACCTGCCGCAAAATTCCCCGTAGCGAATCGTCGGCAACAACGGACCGCTTTTGAATCCGACACCGCCGATTCGCTCTCCCCCGCGGAAATACGTCTTCCTGCCTCAGAGCAGTCATCTTCTTCCCCAGTCGCGGCCGTCTGCTTTCGTACGAAAACCTCTCGAGGCTTTGCGAGTTGCCCGGGTGTAACAAAGCCGCCATGACCCTTGGAAAGTTTTGGGTCTCGATACGTGCTCAGCAGTGACACATGACTGCAACAAAAAAACCCTATGAGGCTGGCATGAGGGTGTGCCGGCAAACCGTGCGGCGACGATGCCGCCTTGTGGCGAGGAAGAGAATGTCGGCAGACCTAGACACCCTAACGGTGACGAAGGCGTATAGGTGTTGGGCGCCGGTCTACGACCTGGTCTTTGGCGCTGTGTTCGATCAGGGACGCCGGGCGGCTGCCGTTGCGGCTGAGAGGGTTGGGGGCCGGATCCTCGAAGTCGGCGTCGGGACCGGGATCTCGCTGCCCAACTATTCGGATCGCAACCGGATCGTTGGGATCGACCTCTCACCCGAGATGTTGCGCAAGGCGCGACGGCGCGTGACGGAGCTATCGCTGACCAATGTGGAAAAGCTGGAGCTCATGGATGCCGAGCATCTGACGTTTCCGGACGCCTCGTTCGATGTCGTGGTTGCGAGCCACGTGATCTCGACCGTTCCCCATCCTTCGGTTGCGCTCGACGAATGCGCCCGCATGCTCAAGCCCGGCGGCGAACTGATTCTGATCAGCCGCGTCGGTGCGGACGCCGGCTCGCGCCGAACTGTCGAGCGTCTGCTGCAACCGATTGTCCGAAGGCTCGGATGGCGGACGGAATTCCCGTGGGAGCACTTTGCCCGTTGGATTGCTCATCGCCCGGATTTGCGGCTTATCGAGCGCCGCGCGCTACCGCCCTGGGGGCACTTTGCGCTGCTCCGATTCGTCAAATGGGCTCCGGGGAATTCCAGCCGTTCATAGGCCGGTCTTTTTTCTTATCGGTAGAACAAGGGGGATCGACCGTCACCATGCACGCCTTCTTGGAAACCCTGAAAACGCAACGTTGGGACGACCACCGCTATTATCACCACAGCCTGATAAACCAGTCACTGCACCTATTCAGTGCTACCAGCTTTTTATGCGTCTATGGTCTGCTCTTTTGGAATCCGGCCGCGGCGGCACTGATTGCCTGGATGGTGTCGATGACGAGCCGGCAAACCGGTCATTTC
>JAFMSA010000013.1 GCA_017353855.1 Alphaproteobacteria bacterium | reverse complement strand
ACCGGCCGCCGGTTCCGGCACCTGCGCGCTCACGCGCGACAGGGGGCGCAAGCGGTCCCGAGTACGCGCGGCCGTGCGACGTGGGCGAAGGTGCGGCAAGGCAGTCGCCAACTGCGGTCCCGGTCGCTTATGCGGCGGATAGCCCGAAGATACGGGCTGAGGGGCAGCTCTCGGTCATTATTCCGGCACTGAACGCCGCCGACGTGCTGCCTCGAACCCTTAAAGCCTTGGAGGCCGCGAAGATCGTCAGGGAAGCGGTGGTCGTCGACGGAGGATCACACGACGAAACCGTCGCCCTCGCCAGTTCGGCGGGCGCGAGCGTCATCCGGGCGACGCCTGGACGCGGGACTCAGCTCGCCGCCGGCGCCGCAGCCGCGCGGGGCGACTGGCTTTTATTTCTCCATGCCGATTGTGCCCTCGAGCCTGGCTGGGAGTTAGCGGTTTGCGGCTTCATTACCGCAACCGGGGCGGGTTCCCGCGCGGGCTACTTCGATTTCGCGCTTGACGACATCGCACCTTCGGCGAGGCGGATGGAACGGCTCGTCGCATGGCGCTGTCGGGTTCTGGCGCTGCCCTACGGAGATCAAGGGCTGCTGATAGGGCGCGGACTCTATGATGAGATCGGCGGCTTTGCGCCGCTGCCGCTGATGGAAGACGTCGACTTTGTGCGCCGCCTCGGGCGCAGCCGGCTCGCCCGCATCGGGGCCCGTTGCATCGCGTCGGCGCGGCGTTATCGTGTTGAAGGTTACTGGCGGCGCCCGCTGCGCAATCTCATTTGCCTGTCGCTCTATTTCGCGGGGTTGCCGCCGCAGCGCATCGCGAGGCTCTACGGTTGATGCGCCGCCACCTCGTTCTGTTTGCGCGCGCGCCGCAGCTCGGGACCGGGAAGCGCCGGCTTGCGCGAGACATCGGTGACCTCGCGACGGTGCGCTTCGAGCGCGGGATGATCGCGCTGCTTCTGCGCCGGCTCGCCCGCGATCGCCGCTGGGCGCTGCGAATCGCGGTGACACCGGATAAGGCTCGCCATCGCGCACGGCAATGGCACCCCGGAGCACCGGCTGTCGGCCAGGGGCAGGGCGATCTCGGTGCCCGGATGCGCCGCGCGCTGCGCGCTTGCGCACCCGGCCCCGTCGTCCTCGTGGGAGCCGATATTCCGGCTCTCGGCGCCCGTCACGTCGCCGCTGCTTTCCACCTACTGGGCAGCTGCGATGTGGTTTTCGGTCCTGCATGCGATGGCGGATTCTGGCTCGTCGGCGCACGTCATCCGCATCGGCTGACGGAGCTGTTCGCGCGGGTGCGATGGTCCGGCCCTTACGCGCTTTCCGATAGCCTCGCCGGACTGCCCCGGACGGTCAGCGTCGGCTTTGTCGATCAGCTCGAAGACGTCGATGACGGTGAGGCTTATCGACGCTTCATAATCATAAAGAGCCGACCCGCGCGGTAAGCTCAGATCAGACGAGTTTGCCGGCATCAGGGCAGCGAGGTGCCAGGTCGGTTCCCAATCAAACCATTGATTTTTAAGGGGCGCTGCGGGAAATCGCTGGCCATGGAGCTAGTTTAATTCGTCCGGTTTTTCGTGACGAAACGGCAACCAGAGGGATCGGCAGAATTCTCCGATCAACGGAACGGGATTTCCAGCCTCAGAGCTTCAGATGCTCCTGGAGGCGCGGCATGAGTTCGACGAAGTTGCAGGGGCGAAACCGGTTGTCGAGCTGATGGACGAGGATGCCCTCCCAGGCATCGCGGCAGGCACCGGGCGAACCGGGCAGCGCGAACAGATAGGTGCCGCCCGCCACCCCCGCCGTCGCCCGGCTCTGGATCGTGGAAGTCCCGACCTTGTCGAAGCTGAGCCAGCGGAAGAGCTCGCCGAAGCCGGCGATCTCTTTTTCGTAGACACTGTGGAAGGCTTCGGGTGTGACGTCCCGCCCGGTGACGCCCGTGCCGCCGGTCGAGATCACCACGTCGATTTCCGGGTCCGCGATCCATGCCTTGAGCTGCGCGACGATGTCGTCCCGCTCGTCGCGCACGATCCGCCGCGCCACGACGCGATGCCCGGCGCCGGTGGCGAACTCGGCGAGCGCATTGCCCGAGCGGTCGCGGGCGGCGTCTCGCGTATCGGACACGGTGAGCAGGGCGATGTTGACTGGCAAGAAGGGACGGGTCTCGTCAAGGCGCGGCATCAAGCTGGCTCCGTTCTAGGCTGCGTCGAGGATAAACTGGTCAATTGCCGGCGGCCAGACGCCGGCGGGCGTGCTCGAAGCCTATTCTTGCTTCCTATTATTCAGCCCCAGTTCGTCGAGACGGGCGCGCAGAACCAGCAGGTCGTGCCAGGCTTCGCGCTTGCGCTCGGGTGTGCGCAACAGGAAGGAGGGATGAAACATCGGCAAAGTCGGCACCGGCTGGTCGAGACCGGGCACGCCGAGGTCGAACCAGCGGCCGCGCAGCCTGGTGATGCCTTGGCCTCGGGCCAGCAACGCGCCGGCGGCGGTGCCGCCGCACAGAACCAGCGCCTGGGGCCGCACCAGCGTGATGTGGCGCAGGACAAAGGGAAGGCAGGAGGCGATCTCGGCCGCGGTGGGCGTGCGGTTTCCCGGCGGCCGCCAATAGACGACATTGGTGATCAGTACGCTGTTGCGATCGAGCCCGATCGCCGCCAGCATGCGATCGAGAAGCTGGCCGGCACGGCCGACAAAGGGCCGTCCGATCCTGTCTTCATCCGCCCCCGGTCCCTCACCGATGATCATCACCGCCGCCTTCGGATTGCCATCGGCGAACACGGTGTTGGTCGCCGTGCGCTTCAAGGCGCAGCCCTCGAACGCGGCGACGGCCGCGGCTAGCGCGTCCAGTGTTTCGACACCGGCTGCGAGCCGGCGTGCTGACTGCGGCGCCTCTCCCGCGGATTCGGAAAGAGCAGCGGGCGGCGATGCCGCGATCGAGCGCGGAGCCGGGGTGCGCGCTGTCGGCCGGGCTGCCGCAGCCGCCTCGGGAATTCGGGGCGGCACGAGCCGGTTCACGGGCTCCGTGCCGACCGCTTCGTCGGCACCCATCTCGATATACCAACGCAGCAGATCGAGAGCGGCGTCTTGCAGTTGGGGTTTAGGCAGCGGATGGGCTGGTGACATCGCAGCAAGGCTATCATCGAAAGGGAGCCGAGCACTCCCGTTTTCACGGAGATCCTTTATAGTCGGTCCCGGCAGATCAGCGGGAGGGTGATGAGCGAGGAGCAGGTTCAGCGTGAGCAGATGGAGTTCGACGTCGTGATCGTCGGGGCCGGGCCCTCCGGACTTGCCGCGGCCATCCGTCTGAAGCAGCTCGCCGCCGCGGCCGAGCGCGAGCTTTCGGTGTGTGTCATTGAGAAGGGCTCCGAGGTCGGCGCGCATATCCTTTCCGGCGCCGTATTCGAGCCGCGCGCGCTCGGTGAGCTGATCCCCGACTGGCGCGAGCGGGATGCGCCGCTCTTAACGCCGGCGACCGAGGACCGCTTTCTGCTTCTGACCGAAAGACGCGCGCTGCGTTTGCCGACGCCGCCGCAGATGGCGAACCACGGCAATTACATCATCAGCCTCGGCAATCTGTGCCGCTGGCTGGCGCAGCAGGCGGAGGCGCTAGGCATCGAGATCTATCCCGGGTTTGCCGCGGCAGAGGTACTGTACGACGCTTCCGGGCGCGTGCGCGGGGTCGCGACCGGCGATATGGGTATCGGAAAAGACGGAAGGCCGAGCGAGCGCTACCAGCCGGGTGTCGAGCTGGTCGCCAAGCAGACACTGTTCGCCGAGGGCTGCCGGGGCTCGCTGACCAAAACGCTGATGAAGCGATTCAGGCTGCGCGATGGGGTCGGCCCGCAGACCTATGGCATCGGTCTAAAGGAACTATGGGAGGCTGCACCCGACCGGCACCAGGCCGGTCTGGTGGTCCACACCGTCGGCTGGCCGCTCGACGCCCGGACTTACGGCGGCTCATTCGTGTATCATCTCGAAGGCCGGCAAATCGCGGTCGGATTTGTCATCGGGCTCGATTACCGGAACCCGTTTCTCAACCCGTTCGAGGAGTTCCAGAGGTTCAAGACCCATCCGGCGATCCGCCCCTTTTTTGAAGGCGGCAGGCGCATTGCGTATGGTGCGCGCGCTCTCAACGAGGGCGGGTTTCAATCGATCCCGAGGCTCGATTTTCCTGGTGGCGCGCTCGTCGGCGATGCCGCCGGATTTCTCAACGTGCCGAAGATCAAGGGCAGCCATACGGCGATGAAGTCCGGGATGGTCGCCGCAGAGACCGTATTCCGCCGGCTTTCGGGCGAACCCGAGGCCGAGGTCGGGCGCGCGATCCGGGAAAGCTGGATTTGGGACGAGTTACGCCGCGTCCGCAACATCAGGCCGAGCTTTCGCTGGGGGCTGTGGGCGGGGCTCGCCTATTCGGCGGCCGACACATATCTTTTCGGAGGCAGCGCGCCATGGACATTACGGCATCACCCCGACCATCTGCAGCTGACGAAAACGGGCGAGGCGAAACGCATCGACTATCCGAGACCAGACGGGAAGGTCACCTTCGACCGGCTTTCCTCGGTCTTTATTTCGAACACCAACCACGAGGAAGACCAGCCCTCGCATCTTCGGTTGCGCGACCCGGGTAAAGCAATCTCGGTCAATTATCGGCTCTACGATTCTCCCGAACAGCGCTATTGTCCCGCGGGCGTCTATGAGATCGTTCGGCAAGCCGACACAGGTGAGCCGTATTTACAGATAAACGCGCAGAATTGTGTTCACTGCAAAACCTGCGACATCAAGGATCCGGAGCAGAACATTGACTGGGTTGTACCGGAGGGGGGCGGCGGGCCCAACTACCCTAATATGTAAAACAGGCGAGCGTGCAGAGGATACATGGGAAGAACGGTGATAGATATTTGCCGGCTAGGGTGTCTGGTAAACTTTTTCGTGGCGATCCTCGCAGCCGGAGCGAGTGCGGCGGCACCGAACATCGAGAAACCCACCCCCCCCGAGGAAGCGCCGTTCGGCGCTTACCTTGCCGGTCGTCATGCTCAGCAGATGCGCGACTACCCTGCTGCTGCTTCCTGGTTTGAGGACGCGCTGCGGGCCGATCCAGAATCGCCCGAACTGATCACACGCACTTTTCTGATGGATGCGAGCGTCGGAGAGTTTAACCGCGCTCGCACGCTGGCCAAAAGCGAGCTTAAGCTCGATTCAACCGACGCAGTGGCCGAACTCGTCCTGTTGATGGACCGGATAAAAGCCGGCGATAAGCAGGCGGCTCTCAAGCTGGCAGAAAAGCTCCCGGGAGATGGCGTGCACCGATTTATCGGCCCACTCGCCCGAGCTTGGACCCGCATGGCATTGGGCGACGTTGACGGCGCCGACGCCGCGTTACAGGAGCTTGACAAATTCAACGGTTTTGCTCCGCTCAAATATTATCAACTGGCGCTGATCTACGACTTTGCGGGGCGCGCCGATGTGGCCGAGGAGAACTTCAAGAAGACGCTGGAGGCCAGTGGGCAGCTCAACTGGCGTCTGACCGACGCGATGGCAAATTTTTATCAGCGTCACGGCCGCAATGACGAGGCACAGAAGCTTTATCAGCGCTTCATCAAGGAGAACGCCGGAAGCGAGCTGGCGGAATCGGTTATTAACAAGCAGCCCGCGAAGCCCCCGCGGCCGCTGGTCGGTTCTGCCGAGCAGGGATTCGCCGAAGCGCTATTCGATCTCGCAAGCATCGTCAATCAACCGGAGACGCTCGATTTGGCGCTGCTCTATGCCCGTTGCGCGGTCGAGCTGAGACCCGATCTGACGCTCGGCAAGCTATTGCTCTCGGATGTCCTTAGCGCCCAGAGCAAGCCGGAGCAAAGCCTCGATATCCTGGCGGGCGTCCCGAAGACCTCACCCTACTGGTGGGCTGCCCGGTTGCGCCGGGCGGCCAGTCTCGCGATGCTCGACCGCACCGACGAGGCTATCGCGCTATTGAAAGCGATGGCTGCGGAAGAGCCTGGACGGGCGGGCGCCGACATGCAGTTGGGCGATTTGCTGCGCGCCAAAAAACAGTTTAACGAGGCGGTCGGCGCCTATGACGAGGCGATCCAGCGCTTTCAGGCGGCCGGCATGCCCGAGCGTTGGTCGCTGTTCTACAGCCGGGGTATCGCGCTCGAACGCTCGGGCCAGTGGCAGCGTGCCGAGGCCGACCTGCTGCACGCGCTGCAACTCAAGCCTGACCAGCCGCTTGTCTTAAACTATTTGGGCTACTCCTGGATCGACCGTGGCGAGAATCTGCAGCGCGGGCTTAAGATGATCGAGAAGGCGGTCGAGCTGAGGCCGGAAGACGGTTATATCGTCGACAGCCTGGGATGGGCGCACTATCGACTCGGCGACTATTCGAGCGCGGTGAAGTACCTCGAAAAGGCCATCGAGCTGGTGCCTGAAGATCCTACGATCAACGATCACCTGGGCGACGCCTACTGGCACAACGGGCGGCCGATCGAGGCTCGCTATCAATGGCGGCGGGCGTTGCAGTTCGGGCCTCAGGAGGACGAGATCAAGCCGATCCAGGCCAAACTCGACGGCGGCAGTGTGCCGCCGGCGGGAAGCGCCCGAGGCGGCTGAACGAGGATGCCCGTTACGACCTTTGCTCCGGCAAAGGTCAATCTCTATCTGCACGTCACGGGTCGCCGGCCCGACGGTTATCACTTGCTCGACAGCCTGGTGGCGTTTGCGGACATCGGCGACCGTGTCACCGCTGAACCGGCCGAACATCTGTCGCTCACGATGAGCGGGCCCGAGGCCGGATGTCTGGGCTCTCTCGGTCACGACAATATCGTGCTGCGGGCCGCGCGCCTGTTGGCGTGTCATTTCGGGATCGGGGCGGGGGCCGCGCTGCATCTGGAGAAAAACCTCCCGGTCGCCGCGGGGATCGGCGGCGGTTCGAGCGATGCCGCGGCGGCGTTGCGGGCGCTCACAGAACTGTGGAAGTTGCGTATCGACGACGCAACGCTTCGTGCCCTTGCCGCGAGGCTTGGTGCGGATGTCCCCGCCTGCGTCAGCGGCCGCGCGGCCTGGGTCGCGGGGATCGGCGAACAGGTCGCGTTGGCGGCGGCGCTGCCGAAGGCCGGGATTTTGCTCGTCAATCCGCGCCGCGAGCTGCCGACGGCATCGGTATTCGCTGCCCGACGCGGCTCTTTCGCAGAGCCCGGGCGATTTCAGGCGATCGTGGCAGATGCCGAGCAGCTCGCCCAACTGCTGACCTCGCGCCGCAACGACCTGACCGAGGCCGCGATCGGGCTCGTCCCGGAGATCGGCGTGATATTGGCTCGGCTCGGCGCGCTGCCCGAAACTTTGCTCGCGCGGATGAGCGGCAGCGGCGCCACTTGCTTTGCTCTTTTCAGGGACCGCGAAGCGGCCGCTCGCGCCCGAACGGTAATCGCTGCCGCGGAGCCCTCGTGGTGGTGTACCGCCGGCGGTTTTGTTGCCGTGGACGAGCTTTCCCGATAATTTGCCTTCGCCCGCGCTGTTGGGGCGTAGCCAAGTGGTAAGGCAGCGGATTTTGATTCCGCGATGCGGAGGTTCGAATCCTCCCGCCCCAGCCAGGCACATCGTGCCGGTGAAGCCGGTCTGCCGGGAGTGCGGATGCCTGGGGGGTAATGAAAGTTCTTTTTCTTACGCGGTATGGCCGATTGGGGGCGAGCAGCCGGCAACGCTGCTTCTTGTACCTCGCGGCATTTCGCGCGGCAGGGATCCGCACCGACCTTCACCCGTTGCTGGACGACAACTATCTGCGCGACTTTTATGGCGGCCGGGCGACCAGCGCGAAGTACATCCTGCGGTCCTACGCCGTTCGTCTTGCGGCGTTATTGCGAACCCGCCGATACGACCTCGTGTGGATCGAAAAGGAAGTTCTGCCTTGGCTACCGGCCTGGATCGAACTCCTTTTCTTAAAGGCAGCGGGAACGAAATTCGTCGTCGACTATGACGACGCGATCTTCCATGCCTATGACCGGCATCGAAACCGGTTTGTGCGCAAGCTCCTCGGTTCCAAGATCGACCGCATTATGGCGGCCGCGGATGCCGTGACCGTCGGCAACTCTTATCTCGGACTGCGTGCTAAATCGGCGGGCGCTCGTCACGTTGGCGCGCTTCCGACCGTGGTCGATCTGAGGCGGTATTCCCTATGCCGACCGGGCCCGGTATCCGGGGAAAGGCCGTTTACCCTCGGCTGGATCGGGACGCCTGTCACCAGCCCGTATCTCGAGTTGTTGCGTCCCGCGCTCGCCGAGCTGGGGAGCCGGCTACCATTCAGGTTCGTTCTCGTCGGGGCGCCGGCGGGAGCTTTGAACGGCATTCCGGTCGAGCGCGTCGCCTGGTCGGCGCAGACCGAAGCCGCCGAGCTCGCCCGGTGTGATGTCGGCGTCATGCCGCTTCCCGATTTGCCGTGGGAGCGCGGGAAATGCGGCTACAAGCTGATCCAGTACATGGCGAGCTCACTCCCGGTCGTCGCCTCGCCGGTTGGCGTCAACCGAGAGATCGTCATTCCGGGAGAGACCGGGTTTCTCGCCGCCGCCGATGCGGAATGGGTGTCCTCGCTGCTTCGCCTGGCGCAGGAACCCGAGCTTCGGCAGAGGATGGGTACCGCCGGCCGGCGGCGGGTCAAGGAGCACTATTCGCTGGAGGTGGGAGCACCGAAATTGATCGAGCTCTTGTACAATGTCTGTGGGTCGAGTCCGAGGCGGCGGGGAATACCTGCGAGCCCCGATGCGGTGCAGGGCGCGGCGGCACGTCACGGCCCGGTCTCATGACGGCAATGCAGCTGCTTTCAGCGCGGGAAAGACCCGCGACCATCGACCATTGATACCGCCCCGCCTCAAGAAGTTCCTGCGCACAATCCTTCATGCGCTGCCTCATCCTTTGCAGCGGCTTATCGTGCGCGGCTATCAGCGCTTTGCTCCGCCCGCCTATCAAGCGCTCGCGGGTGCGCTGAGACTTCGCTCATACCGCCAATGGATCAGACTTTACGATACTTTATCCGACGAGGACCGTAGCGCGATCGTCACCGAGATCCGCAGTTGGACCAGGAGGCCTCTGATCTCAGTCGTCGTACCGGTCTTCAACACGCCGGAACGTTACCTGAGAGCTATGCTCGATTCGGTCTTCGACCAGCTTTATCCTGACTGGGAATTATGCGTTTCCGACGATGCATCGACGGCGCCGCGAATCGCGACCGTGCTCGCAGAATATGCAGCCAGGGATACCCGCATCAGGGTTGTCTCGCGCGCAACGAACGGGGGCATTTCGGCGGCAACCAACAGCGCCGTAGAGGTCGCAACCGGCGAGTTCATCGCGTTCCTCGACCATGACGACGTGTTGCCGCAACATGCGCTCTACATGGTCGCACGCGAGATCGCCCGCGGCCCCGATATTGATCTCATTTACACCGACGAGGACAAAATCGACAAGCGGGGCCGACGATATGACCCGCATTTCAAGAGCGATTGGAACCCGGACCTGTTCCTCAGTCAAAATATGATTTCTCACCTCGGCGCCTATCGCACCGAACTGGTGCGACATGCAGGTGGGCTAAGGCCGGAATTCGACGGCAGCCAGGATTACGATTTGGCGCTCAGGATTGTCGAACAGACGCAGCCGTGGCGGATTCGGCATATTCCGCACATCCTCTATCATTGGCGCGCTGCCGCCGGCTCTGCCGCCAAATCCGCAGGAGAAAAGCCCTATGCAGTGCAAGCGGCGCAAAGGGCCGTTGCCGATCACCTGCGGCGGCAGGACATCGGCGCCAGTGTCGCCTTCGCCTCGGGCTCTCAGTTTGCACAGGTTATCTACCCGCTGGGTTCCGAGCCTCCCGTCAGCATTATCGTACCGACAAAGGATCGAAAGGATCTGCTGTCGCGCTGTGTGAGCGGTATTCTTGAGCAGACCCGCTATCAGAACCTGGAAGTAGTGGTTGTCGACAATCGCAGCGAGGACCCGGCGACGCGCAATTATCTCAGTGAGATCGCTGCCGAGCCGCGTGTGCGTGTACTGCGCTACGACGAACCGTTCAACTTTTCACTGCTGAACAATTGGGCGGCGAAACAAGCGGCCGGCGAAATCCTGTTGTTCCTGAACAACGATACTGAGGTCATTGGCCCAGACTGGTTACGGCACATGGTCGCCAACACCTGCCGCGGTGAAGTGGGAGCAGTCGGCGCAAAGCTCGTTTATCCCAGCGGGCGCGTGCAGCACGCGGGCGTGATCCTGGGTATGGGCGGCGTCGCGGGGCACATCCACCTCGGCCGTCAGCGGGACGATCCCGGGTATTTCAGCCGTGCGGTATTGCAGCAGAACCTGTCGGCCGTGACAGCGGCGTGCCTCGCAATGCGTCGGCAAGTATTCGACGAGATCGGAGGCTTCAATGGCGAGCTACGGGTGGCGTTCAATGACGTTGATCTCTGCCTGCGCATTCGCCAGCGCGGATACCTGATTGTCTGGACCCCGCTGGCCGAACTCTACCATTACGAATCCGCATCGCGTGGTTCTGATCTGCTGTCGGCGCGCCACGAGGAATTTGTGCAAGAGGTGGATTATATGCGATCGAAATGGGGGCGGGTGCTGGATCACGACCCCTATTTCAATCCCAACCTGTCCTCACATGATCTTTCTATCAGTCTTGCGTTCCCACCTGCGATACACAAACCATGGGACCGCCGGATTTCGGCACACGAGCTGACTGAACAGAGCCCGCAGCTCGCTCACTCCGCCGCCGATTTATCGATCTTGTTGCCCACGAACGCTGGTGACGCTTCGCAATGATCCGACACCCGACGACCAACGACGAGCTTTCGGGCCATTTGTACCGGCCGATCTGTCTGATGTGGCCGGAGCGGTTGGCGACCAGCGCTTGGCTGGAGCACCTGCCGTTTGCTTTCTGGATTATCGATGCGGCGCGCCCGCGTACTGTTGTCGAGCTCGGCACGCACTACGGGACTTCCTATTGCGCGTTTTTGCAGGCGGTACAGCACCTTGGTTTGCCCACCCGCTGTCACGCCGTTGATACATGGAAAGGCGACCCGCAGACCGAGTTTTACGGCGAGGATGTGTATGCAGAACTGCGGACATTTCATGACAGCCGCTATGCGTCGTTTTCGACGCTGATCCGCAGCACTTTCGACGAAGCGGCACGGCATTTCGCCGATAACAGCATCGACCTTCTCCACATCGACGGGTATCACACCTACGAAACGGTCAGACACGACTTCGAAACGTGGCTGCCGAAGATGAGCCGCCACGGTGTCGTTCTATTTCACGATATCAATGTACGTAAGCAAGACTTTGGTGTTTGGCGGTTATGGGAGGAAGTAAGCGCGCAACATCCCGGCTTCAATTTCCTGCACGGCTTCGGTCTCGGCGTTCTGGGGGTCGGCGAGGATTTACCAACCGAGATCCGTTGGCTGACGACGTTGGAGCAAAATCTCACAGTCTTTGTCAGATGTTTGTTCGAGAATCTGGGTCGCCGCATTCGAGAGCGTTTGGAGGCAGACGCAGTTCAGCAAAGACTGACCCTCTCAGACGAGAGGGTTGTGCAACTAACGAGAGATGTCGCAGAGTACAAGGCAAATATTGCGAGAATTAGTGCGGAGGTCGCGGCCCGACAGGAGGTACTCGTCGGTCTCGCCGCGAAGCTAGCGGCACGCGATGGCGAAATTGGCTTTTTGAAGGCAAAGGTGCAGACTACAGAGGCGGCGCGAGCGGCACGCGATAGTGATATCGACTTTCTGAAAGCAAAGGTGCAGGCTACAGAAGCCGCGCTAGCCGCACGCGATGGCGAAATCGGCTTTCTGAAAACAAAGGTACAAACCACAGAGGCGGCGCGAGCTGCACTGCTAGCGTCGACCTCATGGCGCATCACGGCGCCAGTGCGTGTGGTGCGACGTGCCGCGGTGCATCCAGTCCGCGCCGCGAAAGCAACAAGGCGGGTTGCAGCCAAGAGCGTACTGCTGCTCCGACGCGACGGGCTAATTGGTGCACTTAAGCGGACGACAGATCTAGCCCAGCAGCAAGGAGTTAAAGGAGTGCTGCTGGCAGCCAATCGCGGCGACCCAGCGGCACCTCAGGCGGTGCCGCCGGTCACGAAAAGACGCTATCCGTCGGCCGAGCAGTTGAGGCTGCAGCGTCTTCGGGTGCTGATTATTGGTGAACTCTCGGTACCGCAGTGCAAGAAGTACCGTGTCGATCAAAAACGTGATATGATCGTGTCACTCGGACATGACTGTACAGTAATTTCGTGGAGGGAATTCGAAAAAGCGCGCTCGCTGCTCCAGACTCATAGCGTAGCCATCTTCTACCGCGTTCCGGGGTTTCCGGATGCGCTTTCCTTGATAAAGGAAGCGCAACGCCTTGGTATGCCATGCTATTTCGAACTCGACGACCTCATCTTCGATCTCGATAGCTATTCGGTCAATCCTAATCTAGCCAGTCTCGACACGGATACCGTGAAAGGGCTCATGGATGGGGCGATACTCTACCGCCGGGCGCTGGAGAGGTGCCGCAACGTCATTGCCAGTACTCCACGTCTGGCCGAGCTCATGCAAGCCGTCGGTGGCGGCTTGTCATTCACGGTTGAGAACGCGCTTGACGCCGAGACCTTGCGCGTGGCCGCTGACGCCCGCCGCAGGCCGGATGACGGTAGAGTGCGAATCGTATACGGATCCGGCACCCTAACGCACGATGCGGATTTTGCCTTCGTTGCGCCGGCGCTAGTTCGTGTCGCCATGCGGCATCCAGTGGTAGATATACTGATAATTGGTGATCTGCAGCCACCGAAAGCTCTGCTCAATCTCGGCGACCGAATCCTGCGCAGAGCTGTTCTGCCGTACGCCGATTATTTGGCGTTGCTAGCAGGAGGCGACATCGCCATCGCACCTCTCTTCCCTGCGGAATTTAACGAGGCGAAGAGCAACATCAAATTCCTAGAGGCGGCCGCTGTCGGTATACCCGCCGTCTGTTCACCACGCTCGGCCTTCGCTGGCGCCATCCAGCACGGCACAACCGGCTTCCTCGCCGAGAGTGAAGATGAATGGTTTGCGGCGCTAGATGCCTTGGTCGGCGACGCCGGTCTCCGCGAGCGTATTGGCACAGCGGCTCGGCAGTATGTCATGTCAGCCTACGAGCCTGCGGCCATCGCGCGCTCACAAATGAAGCCGTTGCTGGAAGCACATACGCCGGAACGCGACTCGCGCCTCCACATAATGGAAGTCAACGTGCTCTATCGACCGCAATCGTTTGGCGGCGCCACCATTCTCGTAGAGTCTTTGGCTCGGCTGCTGCATGCACGGTCCGACACCCGAGTCAGCATCTTCACGACAGCTCCTCATGGATCGCTGGCACCGTACGCACTCGAACGGAGCGAGGTGGAGGGCATGCCGGTGATACGAGTGGGGATCCAGGATCGGCCCGGCTGGGCCCAAGAGTGGTGGGACGAACAGGCAGGCGAATCGTTTCGTGAAGCATTGCGGGCACTCCGCCCGGATGTTGTCCATTTTCACGCCATGCATGGATTGGGTGCGGTACTTCTTGACGTCTGTCAGGAGGAGGGCGTTCGTATTGTCGTCACGCTGCATGACGCGTGGTGGTTATGCCAGCGGCAGTTCCTCGTCACCGCCGAGGGAAGGTATTGTGGACAACGACGCATCAACCTGAATGTGTGCGCATCGTGCGTTGCCAGTCCCGGTAGCACCACGTTGCGTGCGTGGCGTCTCCGCCGCGCCTTGGAAAGAGCGGATCAGCTGCTGACGCCGTCTGAGCATTGGCGTCGCTTCTATATCGACAACGGCTTTGCACCCGACCGCATTAAGACTAATGAGAACGGAATCCGACTTCCAGCCGCGCCGAAGCCCAATGCACGCCCGGCGCGGTTGCGCTTTGGCTTTGTCGCGGGAACCGAAGTAGTGAAAGGGTTCCCACTCGTAAAGCAAGCTTTTGAGGCACTGCAGCGCAGCGATTGGGAATTGGTGTTGGTCAACCATGACCTGTCGATAGGCCGTAACTCGTTTGCGGACATTGTTTGGCGGGTGCGCGGATCAATTCGCATAGTCCCTTCTTACTCGCCAGAACAGGCCGACAGCTTCTACAACTCGATCGATGTTCTGCTGTTCCCCTCGCAGTGGCCGGAAGCCTTCGGTCTCACGGTGCGGGAAGCCCTCGCACGAAACAAGTGGGTCATAGCCACGGATCAGGGGAGTGCCGCGGAGTTTATTGTTCCCGGTGAGAACGGGACGTTGATACCGCTTGGCCAAGTAGGCCCGCTGCAAGCAGCCGTTGAGGCCCTGCTCAACGGAATGCCGGATCTCCGGGCCTGGGTCAATCCCTACCCGGACCGCATTCGTAGGATCGAGACACAGGTCGAGGAACTGCGTAACATCATCGCGCGGGTGGCATATCAAGCTGGCACAGCTTCGCGCTCTACTTGGGAAAGTCGTCGCAGCCTAATGCCCGCCCTGCAGAATACACCGTACCCGCAAACTGACCCGTGAAACGTTAGCCATACGGGCGGCTTTCCTAGACTGCTAGTAGCCGGGTCTCGACGATGCCGGATCGACCGCAAATCGTTCTCCTAAGCTTAGGGTGAAGAAGGGCTCACCGGAATGGAAGATCGCCTCAACGGAGTTCTTGGGTCAATCGACCGAGCCAGCAAGATTCTCGAGATCGGCCCAAGCTTCAATCCCATTGCGCCACGCTCCAGAGGTTGGGACGTGACGGTGGTGGATCATGTCACCCAGGACGAGCTAATCAAAAAGTACCGGTCACATTCAAATGTGAATGTTTCGAAAATCGAGAAGGTCGACATCGTTTGGCGAGATGGGTCACTCCATCATACTGTACCAACGGATCGGCACGGCACTTTCGACGTGCTGATCGCGAGTCATGTCATTGAGCACCTACCGGATCCAATCGGTTTCCTAGATTCTGCTTCACGCCTGCTGCATCCGGAGCGGGGCATAGTGGCGCTGGTGGTGCCCGACAAACGTTGGTGCTTCGATTGTCTGAAACAGGTCAGCACCACTGGACAAATGCTCGCCGCGCACCGGATGCGCAGACAACGCCACGACATGACCACTCGGTTCGATTTCCTCGCGTACGTCGCCTTCGATAGGCAAAGAATAGCATGGGGACGGGAGCCGCTTCCGGAACTTCGGCTAGCCGACACACTGGAGCACGCCTACAGCGAATTTCTCTCATGGACAGACGATCCGGAGGCCGCCTATGTGGACTGCCACGCTTGGCACTTCACACCAGCTAGTTTTGAGCTCCTCATCCTGGAACTCAACGCGCTGGGTCTTTTAGACTGGCATGTCTCATGGTTGCAGCCACAACCTCAGGTCGAGTTTTTTGCCAGGCTATCACGTGGCGGCTACGGTTTTGCGGCACCCGAGGCCCGCGACGCTCGACGGCTCGATTTGCTCAAGCGCGTCCTACTCGAAATTCGCGAGCAGACCGATTGGCAGCTGACAAATGGAACCGACCGTAACGTGGATCTACAGGCCGAACTCGCCGCCGCGCGCGAAGCTCTTACCGACGCGGAACGGAGGATTACTAATCTTCAGGCCAGTACTTCTTGGCGGATTACTGCGCCGCTCCGCGGCTTGGTTCAGCTGGTGCGCAGACGCTGAGTTTGGTGCTGAGCGGTGGGTGGTGCATCCGGCCGACTCGTTCCCAGCCCGCAGGTTGCGGCAGCAGAGCGGGTGAGAGTACCCGTCGGCCTCCCCGCCGCCTCCACCGCCAATAGAACGGCTTTGCAAAACGAACACTGCTGGCGCTCTACGATGATCCAACATCAGATAAGCGATGACGGCGCTTTGTCTCGCCTAGACCGACCGATTTGCCTGATATGGCCGGAGCATTTAGCCAAAAGCGCTTGGCTCGAACACTTGCCGTTTGCCTTCTGGATCGTCGATGCAACTCGTCCGCGGATGATCGTGGAGCTCGGGACACATTACGGAACCTCTTATTGCGGGTTTCTACAGGCGGTACAGCATCTTCAGTTAGCTACCCGCTGTTATGCGGTCGACACATGGAAAGGCAACCCGCAAACCGAGTCTTACGGCGAAGACGTCTATGACCAATTGCGGGCTTACCACGACAGGCGCTATGCCGCATTCTCTACGTTGATTCGCAGCACCTTCGATGAGGCGGTACAGCATTTTGCCAACGCCAGCATCGACCTGCTGCACATTGACGGCTATCACACCTACGACGCAGTCAGGCACGATTTCGAAACTTGGCTCCCCAAGCTGAGCCGCCATGGCATCGTTTTGTTTCATGACATCAACGTCCGCGAGCGAGATTTCGGCATATGGCGGCTCTGGGGGGAGCTCGCCACGCAATATCCCAGTTTTGAATTCTTGCACGGCTTCGGTCTCGGAATTCTCGGCGTCGGCGAAGACTTGCCGGCCGACATTCGTTGGTTGACGGGGACGGCATCAGGCCAGGAGAATCTCACGCTCTTCACGAGGACGCTGTTTGAGAATCTCGGTCGGCGCATCCGGGAGCATTTGGGCGTAGCCGCTATTCAGCACAAATTGGCCGCCTCAAAAGGCAGCGTAGCACGACTGACGAGTGCGATAGCCGAACGAGACGAGAAGATCGCACGCATTAGTGCGGAGCTCTCGGCGCGGGAAGGGGAACTCGTCAGCCTCGCTGCTACACTAGCGGCTCGCGACGGAGAGATAGACCTCCTAAACAACCAACTCGATGCGCTTCATAACTCGACCTGCTGGCGAATAACTGCGCCATTGCGTTCGCTCGTCCGGGGAGCAAGGCTGGGCATTGGATTGACTCGCCAGTTAAGCGGGCGCGCTCCCCTCCACGACAGAAACGTCCCACCAGCTCCGATCACTGACGATTACGCTGAATGGATTGGACTATACGACACAATAAACGACGACGACCGCCGCGCCATTGCAGCCGATATTGCGCGCATGTCTGACGCGCCGCTAATCTCCGTCATTATGCCTGTCTATGAGACGTTGGAGCCGTTCTTGCGGGCAGCCATCGAATCCGTCTGTGCCCAGCTCTACCCACATTGGGAATTGTGTATAGCCGACGACGCCTCAACGAAGCCGCATGTCCAACGTGTGTTAAAGGAGTTTGTAGCACTAGACTCCCGCATAAGATGCGCAACCAGAGACGCCAACGGGCATATATCTGCAGCAACCAATTCGGCACTCGATCTTGCTACTGGGGTGTTCGTCGTGCTTTTAGATCATGACGACCTGTTGGCTGAGACAGCGCTGTACGAAATCGCGCTCGAACTCGCTGCGCATCCAGATGCCGATGTTATCTATTCGGACTCCGACTGCATCGACGACTCGGGTCGGCGATCCGCCCCGTATTTCAAGACCGATTGGGACCTAGACCTTATGCGGGGTCACAACATGGTAACCCATCTCGGCGCCTATCGACGGTCCTTAGTGGAAAAAGTTGGAAGGATGCGCGTCGGCTTTGAAGGGAGCCAAGATTACGATCTCACGCTCCGCATAGTCGATGCGTCTGCCCCGGAGCGAATCAGGCACATTCCTGCTGTTCTTTACCATTGGCGACGCCACGCCGTCTCAGCGTCTTTTTCGGAGACAGCCCGCGATCGTTGCGTCGTTGCCGCTCGACGCGCAATCCGCGAACATCTCGAACGTAACGGGGTGCGCGCGCGAATCGATGTTGCGCCAAAATTCCCGTCTTGGACACGCATCGTTTATCCCCTCCCGGGCAAACGACCTCTTGTTTCGATCATCGTCCCGACACGGGACAAGTGGGACCTTCTTGCAGGTTGTGCGGACGGGGTGTTGACGCGCACCGACTACTCTCCGTTGGAGTTAGTGATCGTAGATAACGACAGTAAGGAGGCGAAAACACAACGGCTTCTCGAGCTCCTCGCTCAAGATAACAGAGTCAAAATAGTTCGACATCCCGGCGTCTTTAATTACGCAGCGATTAATAATCGAGGGGTTCAAGAGGCAAATGGCGATATCATCGTCTTGATGAACAATGATGTGGACGTAATTTCGCCGGTCTGGCTCGAAGAGATGGCCTCGCAGGCTCTGCGGCCGGAAGTTGGAGCAGTGGGGGCGAAACTTCTCTATGCCGATGGGCGCATGCAGCACGCGGGTGTCGTACTGGGTGTGGGACACGGCGCGGGACATTTCTTTCACGCGGCGGCTCGCGATACCGTGGACGCGTGGGGCTTTCTCTGGATGGTCAGGCGCGTGTCTGCCGTAACCGGAGCGTGCATGGCGCTTCGCCGTTCTGTGTATTTGGAGGTTGGTGGGTTAGATGAGTTTAATTTCCCAATCGGGTTCAACGATGTGGACTTCTGTCTTCGCCTTGGAGAGCGCGGCTACGCGATCGTCTGGACGCCCCACGCGGAGCTCTACCATCTCGAATCCGCAACACGAGGAGCAGACACGACGCAGTTGGAGCGCGATGCCGAACAGTTGAGACGCCGTTGGGGCAAGCATCTGAACGACGATCCGTTTTACAATCCAAACTGCTCGCTCACGATGGCAGAGTTTGGACTTGGCTTTCCTCCGCGCCGCCGCAAGCCCTGGCTGGCAAAAGCAGTATCCAGCGATACGTGCGGTGCCTGCCGATAACCGGCACGAATACAGATGCAACCAAGATGCTTAACGTTTCCCGGCGGTAAGCCCGAATCAGGCCGCTACATGAAATGGTATTCCGTCTATAACGCTT
>JAFMSA010000195.1 GCA_017353855.1 Alphaproteobacteria bacterium | reverse complement strand
CCCGAACTACGGGGGATCGAACGCTTTCACCGGCGGCAACGGACCGTCGAAGCGCTCGACCTGGACAGCGGTGAGTTGGCCGGTCGAGCCTTGCGCCAGCCTCGACGTACCGGCGTCGCGCGTCAGTACGTTCGGGTTGCCGTGTATGCACATCGGATTTTCAAGCTCCGGATCCTCGGGGTCATACCAGGCACCGGTCGAGAGCTGGACGACCCCGGGGCGCAGCTCCTCGCTCAAAACCGCGGCGGCCAGGCACGCGCCGCGATCATTGTAGAGGCGCACGATATCGCCGTCGCTGATGCCTCGTGCCGCCGCATCCTCTCTATGGAGACGGACCGGTTCGCGGCCTTTGATTTTCGCGGCAAGGCTCGCCGCTCCGAAATCCAGTTGGCTGTGCAGCCGGGTCGACGGCTGGTTGGCAATGAGATGCAGCGGGAAGCGCGAACCCGCAGCGTCGCTGGGCGGCAGCCAAACCGGATGGCCCGGGCAGTCGTCGTACCCGAAACCCGCGACCGTTCGCGACGTGATCTCGATCCGGCCGCTCGGTGTCGGCAAAGGCGAACGATCGGGATCGCGGCGAAACGCGCGAACCGCTCCGCCACCCCACGGCAGCGTCGGCAAAACCACTTCGCCAGCCTCCCAGAACTGATCGAAGCCGGGCGCCTCGGCGCCGCGCGCCAGCAGAGCGCGGCGGGTTGGTTCGTAAAGATGCTCCAGCCATTGCCGCGCCGGGCGGCCCTCGGTGAAGCGGTCGGCGATCCCAAGGCGCCCGGCCAGCTCGCAGAAGGTGTCGTAATCATCGCGTGCTTCCGCATAGCGCGGCACCGCCCGATGCATCGCCACCAACAGCGGATCCCCGGCCGAGCCTCCGATATCCTCGCGCTCCAGAGTGACGGTGGCCGGCAGCACAATATCGGCGTGCCGCGCGCTCGCGGTCCACGCCGAATCGTGAACGACGACGCTATCCGGTCGGGCAAAGGCTTCGCGTAGCCGGTTCAAATCCTGATGATGGTGGAACGGGTTGCCGCCGGCCCAGTAGACCAGCCTGATGTCGGGGTAACGCAGCCGTCGGCCGTCGTAGTCGAATGCCTCTCCCGGGTGCAGCAGCATGTCGGCGATGCGTGCCACCGGAATAAACTCGCAAATGCTGTTGCGGCCCGTCGGCAATGTCGGAAGCGGCACCGCCAAAGGCGGTTTTCCGGTATTCGAGGTCGATCCGAGCGCATACGCGAAGCCCCCGCCGGGCAGTCCGATTTGGCCGAGCAGTGCAGCCAGCACCACGCCCATCCATACCGGCTGCTCGCCGTGCTCGGCCCGCTGCAGTGATTGCGAGCAGGTTACAAGCGTGCGGCGTCCCGTTGCGCGGCGCACCAGCTCAACGATCTCGTCGGCCGGCAGGCCGCAGATCGCGGCGGCCCAGGCAGCGTCTTTCGGTTGGCCGTCGTGGTGACCGAGCAGGTAGGCCTCAAAGCTCTCGTAGCCCACACAGAACCGCTCGAGAAAAGCGCGATCGTGCCGCGCCTCGCTCACCAGCGTATGCGCCAGGCCGAGCATCAGCGGCACGTCCGTGCCCGGGCGGATCGGATGCCACCGGGCCTCGATCTCGCCGGGCAAGTCGTCGCGTATCGGGCTGATCAGGTGGAATTCGGCGCCGTTCCTGCGGGCGGCGCGCAGCCGCGCGAGGGCAATGTGTTCGCCGGTACCGCCGCCGCCGACATCATTGTTCTTCAGTGCCATGCCGCCGAACGCAAGCACGAGCGCGCTCTGCGTCACCAGTTCGTCCCAACTCGCATTGCTCCCGGCGACCACTTCCTGGGGGCCGATCACATGCGGCAGGATCACCGTCGCCGCCCCCGAACTGTAGCTGTTGACCGAGCGGACGTAGCCGCCCGCCATGTTCAGGAAGCGGTGCAACTGTCGCGGCGCATCGTGAAAGCGCCCGGCGCTCGCCCAGCCGTAGGAACCGCCAAAGACCGTGCCCGGCCCGCCGGCCCGGTAGACGCGGCGCAATTCCGCAGCGACAAGGTCGAGCGCTCGCGGCCACGAAACGGGTACAAAGGACTCCCGTCCTCGCCTGCGATCAGGCCCCGGACCGCGCTCCAGCCAGCCGCTGCGGACCATCGGCTGAGCGATCCGCGCCCGGTGTTCCAGCGAGGCTGGAATATTAGCGAGCAACGCAGACGGTGCGGGGTCGCGCGGGTGCGGCACGACTTCGACGCGGCCGTCGCGGAGCAACACGGAAAACGCCCCCCAATGGGAGCTGTGCGGCAGGCCTCGGATATCATTCATCGGCGGCAATATCACCGTGTTCGCATCGATAAGCTAAACTTAACTTAAGCTAAACGCTCCCCTCTTCCCCGCGAAAGGAGCCAGAATGTCGCTGAGCCGCCAGTTTGCAAGCTTTGTCGCCAATCTCAGCTACGAAGATCTGCCGCCGGAGGTCGTCGACCGTGCCAAAGGTGTGACGCTGCAGGCCCTGAGCTCGGCGCTCATTGCCCGCGATATGCCGGTAAGCCAGCAGGCGCTGGCTCTGATGAAGGAGGAGGAGACGGGCGGCGGCGGCGCCGCGAGCGTGTTGTGCTACGGCACGCGACTCACCAAGGCGGGGGCCGCGTTCGTGAACGCCGAGATGATTTTCGCGGGCGGCAAATGGGATACATTCCGCATGCTGACCCATCCCGGCATCGCGATCCTGCCGGCCGCCCTCGGTGCCGCGGAGATCAGCGGCGCTTCGGGCGAGGAGTTCCTGACTGCTGTCGCTGCCGGCTACGAGGTCATGGAGCGCATGGCCGCTGAGTTCATTCCGACGGTCATGTCGCGCGGCTTTCATGCGGGGCCGGTATTCGGCATCTTCGGTGCCGCGGTCGCCGCCGCGAAACTGCAGCGTCTCGGCGAAGACCAGATCCACGGTGCCATTGCGCAATGCGTCAACCTCGCTTCCGGCAATCTCGAAGGAGCGCGCAGCGGTGGCCGCTCACTGCGGGAAGGCGGTGCAGTCCGCAATGCGCTGCTCGCCGTCGCATTGGCGAAGCAGGGGACACCGGGCGGCGAGACGACGCTGGAGGGAGAGGCCGGATTCTACCACGCCTACGCTGGCAACAACCGGGGCGAGTTGCGCTACAGCTTCACCGGCGCGAACCGCACCGATCTCGGCACGATCACGCAAGGCCTCGGCCGCGACTGGATATTCCTCGAGACGCTCTACCGCATCTATTCGACGGCCGGCTACAACATCGCCCATGTCGATGTGACCGCGAGGCTCTGCGAGGAGCACGCACTGGCCTACGAGGACATTGACCGCATCGAGGCGCTCGTCAATTGGCTCGAGACCGAGTATCCGAGCCCCGCCTTCCCCAGCCGCGGCATCGACATCCCGCCGCAGGTCAGCAGCACGCAATATTTCACGGCCTGGGGTGCGGCCGAGCGCGGGTATCCGCTATTGCGCGGCGACAGGCCCGGCCCCGGCGAGAACGACCCCCCTGCGGTGTTGGAGCTGATGCATCGCGTGAGCCTGATTCCGACGGTGCGCGGCACCCTGTTCGGTCCGCGCATCACGGTATTTACCAAGGACGGCCGCAGTTTCACGAAACAAGGCACCGGCCGCGAATTCATCTGGGATTTCGACGAGGAAGCCCGGCGCATCCGTCCCATCGGACCCGGGCTTGTGATCGGGGACGCGCAATTCTCGCAACTGATCGACACCTGCCGCGATCTCGATCGCCTCGACGGCGCAGCGCAAAAGCTAATCGCGCTGACTCTCCCACCCGAGCATGCCACAACGCCGTGACAAGGAACCCCCGTGGCGGCCGCGCAGGCCCGGAAAGCCACCTGGCGATGACGATCGCAAATGATTGCCGTTCCCCGGTATTCCCGGCGCCGGCGATTGTATGGCAGATCGCGCGGAAATTGGCCGAGGATGGAGGACGGCAGATTATCTTCTGTCCGGTTTGGGGAGCCCGTTGGCAGCCGCAATTCAAGGGCCATACGTTGATGGTCAACGGCAACAATAAACGGCCGGCGGCTCGAAGACGCGCGGCTCGATAAATAGTCGACGGCATCGTTTTGCTCTGATGATTGGCGGCCATCGATCATGCGTGGCGTTCTCGGTTTTTTCCTTCTGCTGGTGGTCGCCTGGGCACTGGGCGAGAGGCCCGCCCATGCGCGGCGCATCCCCTGGCGCACGGTTGCGGCCGGCTTGGGTCTGCAGGTCGTGCTTGCCTTGCTGCTGCTCCGGTTTCCGCCGGCCTCCCGGATACTCCTGGTAGCGAACCGGCTGGCGCTGGCGCTGCAGCAGGCGACCGACCACGGCACTGCATTCGTCTTCGGCTATCTTGGCGGTGGCGCGCTGCCGTTCACAGAAACATCCCCCGGCGCCAGCTTTATTCTTGCCTTCAAGGTGCTGCCGCTCGTGCTCATTATCAGCGCGTTGTCGTCGCTGCTTTATTATTGGGGCGTGCTACAGGCAGTGACCCGCGCTTTCGCATGGGTATTGCGACGGTTCATGGGCATATCCGGCGCACTGGCACTCGGCGCAGCTGTCCACATCTATGTCGGCATGATCGAGGCGCCGCTGCTGATCCGCCCGTATCTTGCGCACATGCAGCGTGGCGAGCTGTTCGCGCTGATGAGCTGTGGCATGGCCGGTGTCGCCGGCACGGTGATGGTCGTGTACGCGACGATGCTTGCCCCGGTAATCCCTGATGCGCTGGGCAACATCCTGATTTGTTCCGTCATCAGCACCCCGGCGGCGCTCGCGGTCGCCGCCGTGATGCTGCCGTTCGGACCCGGTGAGGACAGCGCTCAGATCACGGTCGGCGAGGAGCCCACCGGCGCCTTCGACGCGCTCGTCAAGGGCACCAGGGACGGTGTGGGCCCGCTGGTCGGAATTGTCAGCGTGCTGCTCGTCACCGTTTCATTGGTGGCTCTCGTCAACATGGCGCTTGCGCAACTGCCCGGCGGCGTCACGCTGCAGGGGCTGTTCGCAATCCTGTTTCGCCCGGTGATGTGGCTGATCGGAGTGCCCTGGGCCGAGAGCGCCCAGGCGGCGGTGCTGATGGGCACCAAGACCGTTTTGAACGAATTTGTCGCCTATCTCGACCTTGCAAAATTACCAGAGGGTGCGCTCGGGCCGCAGGCCCGAACGATCGTCACCTACGCGCTTTGCGGGTTCGCTAATTTCGGGTCAATGGGCATTTTGGTCGGAGGGCTCGGCGCAATGGTGCCGGAACGCCGCCGAGAGATCACTGCGCTGGGCTTGCGCTCGATCCTGTCAGGTACGATCGCCACCTGCATGAGCGGGGCGCTCGCCGGGCTTCTGGTACAGGCTCCGTAGGGAGCGAGGCCAGGCCGACCCCGCAGCGTCGTACTGCCATATTCGGTGCGGAACAGCGCCGCTGTTGCAGTTGCAAGGGATCACCTTGGTGCTGAAGGCGTAGACCCACGTCGGTTAACTAATGTTGAACCCGTGCGTCGCACCTCGCCAAACCACTCTTCGATCACGTCGGCGATCTGCCGGGGCGTGCCGACGGTCGTGAAACGCTCGCGGGCCCCGGAGAGATACCCAAGCAAAATTGCCGCAAGGCAGGGTTGTCGCGCCGCACCCGCCTCAGGATCATCGCGTGCGTGCTGCGCGCCGCCTCGACCGAACTGGAACGCGGAAGTCCTTCGGCGGGGGAGGTCCGCGGAATCATCGAGCCGGGTTCACGGCACATCCTCGATGAGCGCGAGCCGACCGGCCGCAACGATCGCGTCCAAGAGGGCGGGCGGCGTCCGCGGCGCCCGGTCCTGGTAATATCCGATGTCTGTCAGCGCCAGCGGCGACGCGGGATGCCGCCCACGGCCATGGATGAAAAGGTTGAGGTGCAGCTGCCGTTTCACCGCGCCGGCCCCGGCGTCGTGACTTGCGCCTGCGCGAGGATCTCGAACGAGCGTTTGCGTTTGGCGTGATCGAATATGTTGGCGGTAACCATCAGTTCGTCGGCGCCGGTCCGGCGGATGAAATCATCGAGACCGCACCGGACCGTATCCGGCCCGCCGACAATGGCGCAGGCATACGCGTCCCGAAGTATTGCGCGCGCATAGGGATCGAGCCGCGCTTCAAAGTTCTCGACGGGCGGCGGCACGCGGCTCGGCCGGCCGAGGCGATTGTTGAGCGTCGACTGCTGCAATGAAGAAAAGAGATACCGCGCCTCTTCGTTCGATTCCGCAGCAACGGCGGTGACCCCCAGCATGACTTTGGGAGCTGCAAGCTGGTCGGACGGACGGAACCGCTCGCGGTAGATCGCGATCGCCTGCATCATCACCGCCGGCGCGAAATGGGATGCGAACGCGAAGGGCAGCCCGAGATACGCCGCGACCTGGGCGCCATAGAGGCTCGAGCCGAGGATCCAGATTGGTACTCTGAGCCCGGCGCCGGGAACCGCCTGCACCGCCTGGTCCGGCGCGGCGGGTTGGAAATATCCCATCAGTTCGACGACTTCCTGCGGAAAGCTTTCCTCGGTGCCGAGCAAGGCTCGCCGCACCGCCCGCGCGGTCACCTGGTCCGAACCGGGGGCTCGGCCGAGGCCGAGCTCGACCCGGCCGGGATGCAACGCAGCGAGCGTTCCGAACTGTTCCGCCACGAGGAGCGGGGCGTGGTTCGGTAGCATGACCCCGCCGGCGCCGATCCGGATTGTGCTGGTGCCGGCCGCGACATGCGCGAGCGCAACCGCGGTCGCCGCGCTCGCTATGCCCGGCAGGTTGTGGTGCTCGGCCATCCAGAAACGCCGGTAGCCGAGCGCCTCGAGATGGCGTGCGAGGTCGAGCGAATTCTTGAGCGCCTGGCCAGCGTCGCCGCCTTCGGTGATCGGGGAAAGGTCTAGAGCGGAAAGTGGTACCATCGGACGAATCTAGCACGATGCAAGTCCCAGGTGCGCCTGCAGCCATGATCTTTTCTCCGCTCCGTTCCTCGATTTGCGGCGGCCCGGAGCCGAGCTCCCCCGAGGATTTCATCCAAAGCCGCTCGAACACGGGCCGGTGTTCGGATCGCGACTTCGGGATAGCGGAATGGTTTTGGTTACCGATGTTGTGTTGATGTCCAAGCGCTGAACCCGGAATGACGACGCGCAGAGCAGGAGCCACGGCGATCGTGCCGCAACACTCCTGCCGCGGGTGAAAGCAGTCGGGGGGAGCCGAAATGTGCGAATCGCGCTCGGGGACCGCATCGACACCGGGGCGTGGGTGTGTGCGGAAAGCGGCCAAGGTCTGAAGACGTCGGTTGCCAACCCCGAGCGAAGCGCCGCCGATAGCGTCCCTCACCAAACCGCCAATGACCCGGACATGACCGCTGCGCTGGCGGCCGAGCGGTGTATCGCACACCCTGAGGGAACTCTCGGGAAGCAGGCGGCTCGGGGCTGAAGAGCATTGCTCGCCTCCGCAGCAAATTGTGATCGGCGTCAAATGA
>JAFMSA010000194.1 GCA_017353855.1 Alphaproteobacteria bacterium | reverse complement strand
ACCTTGCGCGCCAGTGCACTCAGCACGCATTCGCCTTCGAGCCGCGCCAGCATCATGCCAACGCATTGGTGGATGCCGCTGCCGAACCCGACGTGGCCGATCGTCTTGCGGGCGATGTCATAGTCGTCCGGTCGCTCCCACTGACGCGGATCGCGGTTGGCGGCACCAAGAAACATCAGCACTTTTTCGCCCTCGCCGAGCGTGATTCCGCCGATCTCGACCTCGCGCGTCGTCGTGCGGAAGAAGGTTTGCACCGGGCTTTCATAGCGCACCGCCTCCTCGAATGCAGCGCGGGCACGCGACGGGTCGGCGCGTAGCTGCGCGAACTGCTCAGGAAAGCGTGCCAGGCAATAGACCGCCGCGCCGATGCCGCTGACCGTCGTATCGACCCCGGCGGTGAGCAGCGACCGCGCGACGATCGGCGCTTCCTCTTCGGTCAGTTCGCCGCTATCGGCCGCTGCATGGATCGCTGCCCCGAACCCGCCCGGCGCGAACGACCAGCGCTGCATTTGCTCCTGCAGCCAAGCCAGCACCGGTTCGGCGTCGGCGACCGCAGCCGCAAAGAACTCGTTCTGCGGCCCGAACGAGTTGAACACCATGTTGCTGTAAGGCAGCAGAAAGCGCCGGTTCTCGCGGGGCATGCCCATCGCGTCCGGAAAGACTGCCAGCGGGTAAGCTTCGGCCAGATCGGGGATCGCGTCGAACTCGCGCCGCGCGGTCAGCGCGTCGACAAGCTGATCGGCCTCGGTCGCGAAGCGGTCGCGCAATGTGCGTATGACCGGCAACGACAGCACCCGGTTCAGGACACGACGGGTACGGTCGTGCAGAGGGGGATCCGTCTCGAGCACGAGGCTCTTCGGCCGCCACGGTTTCTCCTTCACGAAGTCGGTCACGCCGGCGCCACGCGAGGAGCAGAAGGTCTGCCAGTCATTGAGGATCCGATGCACCTCGGCATAGCGCGCGACGGCAACCGCCCCGTAGCGCGCGAGGCGCACGACCGGTCCCGCTTCGCGCAGCGCCGCGTGCGCGGGGAACGGGTCCTCGAAAAACGTTGCGGAAAACGGGTCGATGTCGCTTTCGGGCAACGGGTTGATCTTATCCAGCAGCATCGCGTCACCTATCGCAGGCAGACGCCTCACACGAAACGGCAGGAGATCGATCCCAACGGACCGTAATCAACGTGGAACGCGTCGCCGGCGCGCGCCTCGACGGTGCCGGTAAACGAGCCGCCGAGGATGAACTGCCCCGGTTCGAGCGCCTCGTCGAACGGCGCCAATCTGTCGGCGAGCCAGGCAACTCCGTTGGCCGGGTGGTTTAGCACCGCCGCCGCCACACCCGACTCCTCGATCACGTTGTTGCGGTAGCACAAGACCGCGACCCAACGCAGGTCGACATCCAACGGCCGGATCGGTCGCCCGCCGATGACCAGCGCCGCATTGCCGGCGTTGTCGGCAATGCTGTCGAGCACACAGCGCGGCTGTTGGGTTTCCGGATCGATGCGGTGCGTGCGCCCGTCGACGATCTCGCAGGCCGGCACGACATAATCCGTCGCGCTCAGCACGTCGAAGATCGTGCAGCCCGGCCCTTGCAGGCGCCGCCCGAGCACAAAGCCCAGCTCGCACTCGAGGCGCGGTTGGATGAAGCGGCTCATCGGGATCTCGGCGCCGTTGTCGTAGAACATGTCGGCCAACAGGGCGCCGTAATCAGGCTCGGCGATGTTGGCCTGGCGTTGCATCGCCCGCGAGGTCAGGCCAATCTTGCGCCCGCGCATCGGTTTGCCTTCCGCGACTTTCAGCTCCACCCAACGGCGCTGGATCGCATAGGCGTCATCGACTGTCAGGCCGGGATGCAGCACGCTCGGCGCGCGCGTCCGCTGCCGTTCCTTTTCCGCGGCATGGTAGGCTCGCGCCAGCGTGTCGATCTGGGCCTCAGTCAACATCAGACGGGGCTACAGCACAGCGAAAAATGCGGCCTGCACCATCGCCCGGCTGCCGGCCGGCAGCGCTGTCGTGTGCCGCGCCGGCCGCGAGTCCGGGTTGGGGAACATCTTGACCCATTCGGCATTGAGCGCGTCGCGTTGGGTCGCCGGGTCCTGCACATAAAAGTCGATCTTGACAATGTTCTCCGGGGTGCCGCCGGCTGCCTCGATTGCGGCGCGGATGTAATCGAAGACATTCTTGACCTGCGCCTCCAGGCTCGGCGGCAATTCGCGCGTCCCGGGATTGCTGCCGCCGATCACGCTCGACATGACGATGTTGCCGACCCGGCTGGCGTTCGGGATCGGGTTCTGGTGGCTGAACCCGGGAAACATGATGCTTTTGCGCTCCGGCATGGCTTCCTCCTCCTCACGCGGGGTGATGTTCCTTTTCCCGGAAGACGGGCAAGCCCTCCTCGCGGTCGGCGAGCGCCTCCTTGCCTTCGGTCGGCAACGAGACGGCGTAGTTGAGCGCAGCGTCGATGTCTCCCTCCCACAGCTCGCGCGGGAGTTCGTACAAGAGCTCGATCCCGTAGCCGTTGGGATCATGGATATAGAGCGAGTGCGTCATTCCGTGCTCGACGCGGCGGTCGAACTTGACGCCCCGCTCCTGGAGATAGGCGAGTTGCTGCAGCCACGCCTCGCGGCTCGGCAGGCTGATAGCGATGTGGTTGACAGCAACCGGCATGCCGAACATCGACCAGTCCTTCGGCGGCGCCGGCAGGGCGCGGTTCTCAACCAGCGCGATGTCGTGATGGTTCAACTGGCCGCCGCCGTGATCGCCGCTGTAGAAGCGCATCTTCGGCGGGTTCGGCCGCTCTTTGGTCGCGTGTAGTTCGCCCACCTGCGTGAAGCCGATGATCTCGGTCCAGAAGTGATGCGACTCCTCGAGGTCGCGAACATTCAGGACGAGGTGGTTGACGCCTCGCGGCCGCACCGGCCGTCCTTCGTTTGCCATGCTGGCCTCCCTCCATGCTAAGCGCCTGGGCGCTTCGGGTACTTGGATTCAAGATACGTTATCCCGAGAAGGCAATTTCCGCTAATCGCCGGACGCTAATTCTATATATAAGCTATCCTTATACTCATGGGAGCAAAGGCGATGGCAAGCGAACCGGCGCTACAGCGGCAACCAGCGACGACCAGAGGAGCCGAGGGAGCGCTGCGTCCGTCCGCTGCGCATGGCCTCGCGCTGCGTCTAAAGCGCACCAATCTTGACCTGTTGCCGGTCCTGGGAGAGCTGCTGCGGACGCGCAGCGTCAGCCGCACCGCCCGTTCGCTCGGCATTACGCAGCCGGCCGTCAGCCAAGCGTTGAGGCAGTTGCGAGCGATCTTTGGCGACGACCTGCTGGTGCCGCTTGGGCGCGATCTCGCTGTGACCGAGCGGGCAGTGGCCTTATCGCGTCCGCTTGACAGCGTCCTTGCCGCAATCGACGCTCTGCTCCAGCCCGAGACCCCCTTCGACCCGAAGACCGAGGCTCTTAATATCGTCATTCAAACGGCTGACTATGTAACGCTGCTGGTCGCGCCGATCCTCGCCGAGATCGGCGCGACGGAAGCGCCGCATGTGGTCTTCGAGTTCGTGTCGGGCGGCAATCGCACCCGCGGCAATTTAGCGGAAGTCGATTTTCTGATCGCACCGCGTGCCTTCGGCCGCACGCTCGGGAAGCGGATTGGAGCAATACCGTTGTGGCAGGATGAGATCGTCTGCATCGCAGCGGCGCGCAATGCAACAGTACCGTCGCGGATCAGTCCGGTTGAGTTTCGTGCGTTGCGCCAGGCGGCGTTTCAGACGAGCCCGGGAGTACCCGACAAAGTCCGCATGCTGCTGCAGCCTACTTCTGCACTGGAAACGCACCGGATCTGCACGTTGCCGGATTTCCTGGTCCTTGGTGCCGTGGTCGATCAGGCCGACTGCGTGGCGTTGGTGCCCCGCAAAGTTGCCAAGGAGCTGGTTCGTTGGCGTGATCTGAAGATCGTCGAACTGGCGTATCCCAACAAGCACCTTGCAATCGATGCCTATTGGAGCCTGGCGGCCGGCAACCGGCGGGGCCACGCCTGGTGCCGCGACCTTCTGGCCCGGGCAGCTGGACGCGTCACCGGGAATAAACCTGCCGCATCCTAGCTATAGCCAGAGTAGTGTCCCAGAATGGTACCCGAACATTATAGAAAAGGAAAGATATACGGTAGGCTGCTCGGCAACAGCGAGCCTCGGTAGTTAATTAGGGTGCTGCACGTCCACCGGATACTTACGGAAAAAACGCGAGCACCTCAGCATAGAATTTCTTGGGGAAGGTGGGGCAGTCGAAGCCCGGTCCGTCGGCGCAGGTTTCGGACGCCGACTTCATCATTTCCGGCCGGACCGGGCCAGGAAGGCAAAATTCCGGGAATTTGGCGTCACGCAGGAATAGGGTTTCGTCGGCAGCGCGTTAGCTGCCGCGACGCCTTTCGGCATCACGTCGTTGCCGCCGCGCTCGGAGCCCAACCTCTCCGCCGTCGCAAAAGACGCTGACCGGATCGGCGTATCACGGCAGTCTTGATGCGCCGCGGGCGAGTTCTGATCGCTCTCTTTGCGAACCTGATCGCAGGCAGGGCTGTTCTTGCCGTTCGCATAGCCTCAGGGGCCCTGCCGAGTGGCGCCGACTGCCTCGGTACTACCGGGGCGCGAAAAGCCGAAGATGCCGGCTCGCCGCTCGGGACAGCCGACAAGCGGGATGGGGGCGCCCGCCCTGGCGACTGCGACTCCTTCCGGAGGCCAGAACGAGGACACGTCCAACGCAGTGCTCAACGTCATGCCAGGCCCCGCTCCGGATCGCGAATGTCGCGATGTCGAGGCTATCAATGCATTGAAATATCGCCGGCAGACAAGAGATGCCGTCGCTGGTTTGGCCGTATGGGAGTTTCGTAACATCGACATGACGCGCCGAAAACCGCAGGAAGAAACAGGACGCCCCGGTCACATCTTTCGGGAATGGGTTTGTTATTGTCGTGCCGGCAGATCGGATGACCGAAGGGGAGCGCCGTCCTCATAGAGCGTCTGGCGGGAAGGCGTCGGCCTCCTCGAACTGAGAATGAGCGTTATCGGGCATCGTGGGTCATTCCAATCAGTCGCCTTGCGTCGAGTCTCGCCCAAACGCTAAACCCTGCCTGGAGAGGCGAAAAGGTCGGCAGGAAAAGCGAGGGAGCGTTGATGAGCAGCGCAATGGAAACAGCCGCGTGGACCCCGACGCCGGCGGAACTGCTGACCGCCCGGCTCGACAGGCTGCCGATGACGCGGACAATTTGGACCATGGCGGCGCTGGTGTCGCTCGGAGGGTTTTTCGATGCACTGGCGCTGGAACTGACCGCGACGTTGGCCCCTGGTCTGTTCCACGCCAAGATCATCACGCCGACGACGCCCGGCCTGTTCGGCACGACCGGGCTCGCCGGCTTCATCGCCGCGCTGTTCGCCGGCATGTTTGTCGGAACGATCCTATTCTCCTATGTCGCCGACCTATTCGGCCGGCGTAGCATCTTCGCAATTTCGCTGCTGTGGTACGGCACGGCGAGCTTCGTCATGGCGTTCCAGAGCACCGCGTTCGGGCTGAACCTTTGGCGTTTTATCGCCACGGTCGGGCTCGGGGTCGAACTTGTCACGGTCGATGCGTACCTGTCCGAGCTGGTGCCCAAAATGGCGCGCGGAAAGGCGTTTGCTTTCCTCCTCGCAATCAGCGCAATCGCCGGACCGTTCGCCTACTTCCTCGCCTGGCAGCTGGTGCCGATCGCGCCCTTTGGCATCGATGGCTGGCGCTGGGTCGTAGGTGTCAGCTCGCTGGCTGCCATCGTCGTCTGGATCGTACGCCTCGGGCTACCGGAGAGCCCGCGCTGGCTGGCGCATCGGGGCCGCATCGAGGAAGCCGAACGGGTGACGGCACGCATCGAGGAGCGGGTCGCGGCGGAATACGGCCGACCGCTGCCGCGGCCTGAGCGGCCGCTGCGCCACAACCCTCGCAAGGGCTCACTCGCCGAGATCTTCAATCGAGAATACCGCAGCCGCACGGTCATGCTGATGCTATTCAACTTTTTCCAGACCGTCGGGTTTTACGGTTTTTTTGCCTGGGTTCCGACGCTGCTGATCGCGAAGGGCATCCACGTCACCCAAAGCCTCGAATACGGTTTAATCATCAAGGTAGCGGGGTTCGCCTGGCCGTTCATCAACATGCTGTTCGCCGACCGGATCGAGCGCAAATGGCAGGTTTGCGGCTCGTGCTTCGCGATCGCGGTGTTCGGCATCCTGTTCGGCATCCAGACGACGCCGTTTGCGCTAATCGTGCTTGGCACATTGCTGTCGATGTCGACGGGCTGGCTCGCCTACTCGCTGCACAACTACCAGGCCGAGCTCTACCCGACCCGCATCCGCGCGCGCGCCGTCGGGTTCGTCTATTCGTGGAGCAGGCTGAGCGGTATCCTGGTCGGGTTCATGGTTGGATTTTTCTTGCGCCAGTTTGGCGTGCCCGGTGTATTCGTGTTTGTGGCTGCCTGCATGCTGGTGGTGATCGTGACGGTCGCGGCGATTGGGCCCCGCACCAAGGGGTTAGAACTCGAGGCGATCGCCTATTAGGGTCAGCGCGCCGCGCCCTGCTGGCGCCCGCCGCAGGTGATAGGCGCCGACGACGCAATCCGCCAATCCCCGGTTCACGTCGGTTGCCGGATCGTGGTGTTATAGCGCCGACGACGCCTCTCGCCTCAGGTCGTGGACGATATACGGCCAGACCTGAGGGTACGCGCATGACATTATCGTGTTCCGCAATCAGCGCGGCTACACCCCTTCGCTGAGAGCGCCGAGCCCGAGGAGGTCGGCAGCCTTGCGCGATGGCAGCGCTAAGGGGAAGCGTCGTAACCCGAACAGGTTGGTGCACTCGCTCTGAAGGGCCTAACCCAACCAACTGTGACTTAGATTAGAACGTGCCGCTGGCAACCGATGCGAGCAATTGATTTGATTTATTTGGTTCCGCTACCCGATACGAACCAGTATCGCCGCCGCGGTGAGCGAATGCGCAGTACCGGTGTGACGATGGATCGACATCCTGGTTCTAATTGAAGTCTTGCCGGTAGCTCCGGCGGGTGATTTGGAAGCACCAGGCTTCGAACTTCGGAACGGATCAGTCCCACCTGGACTGAGTGCCGTCCAGTCTCGACGGTTTTCATCAGCCGCTGCAAGTGGCGGCTCGGTCTCCATTAGATGCCGAGAACCCCTGACAGAAGGATCGGGCCTTCGATAGACTTCTTAAGACCTTGTAATTTAGGCTGTCCACCAACAAACCTAGGGAGAGCAATGCTGACCGTCATCGTTGCGGCCGTGATCGGCCTCATAGCCGTCTCAGTGCCCTCCCGGCCGTCTGTTGCGGAGCCCACGCCGGCTCGATTGACGGACGCGGACGCTGCTCGTGTAGTCACCGATCTATTGAATCAACAGTCATACGAAACCCTT
>JAFMSA010000193.1 GCA_017353855.1 Alphaproteobacteria bacterium | reverse complement strand
GCTCTACCGCAATTACGGCTATTTGTGGTGGCTCAACACCGCCCGCGGCCTCTACCCGAGCGCCCCGGCAGCCGGCTACTTCGCGCGTGGCGCCGGCGGCAACCTGACCTGGGTTGATCCGGAAGACGACATTGTCGCGGTGCTGCGCTGGACCCACCCTGCCGCGATGGACGGCTTCATGAGGTTGACGCTGGCGGCTTTGTAGCCCTGTCAATCTTTTCGACCAGAGGAGTTTTCATGCTCACGCTGTATTTCTCGCCCGGATCGAGTTCGATGGCAGTGCATGTCGCGCTGCACGAGATCGGTGTCGATTTCGAGCGCCGGCTGATCTCGCTGGCCAAGCGCGAACAGTTTTCGGCCGAATACCTCGCAATCAATCCCGAAGCCAAGGTCCCCACGCTTCTGATCGACGGGCGCGCGCTGAGCGAAGTGGCGGCGATCCTCTACTACCTGGCCAGACGCCATCCCCAGGCGGGTCTGTGGCCCGAAGGCGATCTCGAGGCCGAGGCGCAGGCCATATCGTGGATGTCGTTTATCGCCTCGACGGTTCATCCGGCGCGCCGGATCGGTATCGAGCGCTGGAAGGAGGTGTTCGGGCTCGCCGAGCGCAGGCTCGGCGGCAGGCCATGGACGCTCGAGATGTATTCCGTCGCCGATATCCATCTCTTCCGCCTCTTCTGGCGGTTTGTCGGCTCCGTCAAGCCCGCACCCGGCGATTACCCCGGGCTGTGGCAGCATTACCAGCAGATGATGTCGCGCCCCGCGGTCCAGCGAACGATCGCAATCGAGAGCGCGATCGGGTATGGGCTGCCTCAGTAATCGCGCCAATCTTCTCTACGAAACTAAGGGCTGGATTCCCGGGCGAATCGGCGACCACGGATCGATGGCGAGCTGCTGCGAAGAGGCGTTCCTTGCCTTGTTGCTTTTGCCGCTTTCCGTCACTCCTTTAAGGCGGCGCCGGGGTTCCGGTTTAGGGTGCATGGGGAAGGGCGGCAAGGCCCCGAACGCTGACGGTCACTACAATGTGAGAACCGCAGGGCGACCGCTCGCGCTAGAGAACCGCGGCGACGACGATTTTTCTCGGGAGGCATCGCGATGCGGTCAAAACTTCTCGTTGCCGCCGCGGCGTTCATCGGCCTGCTGGCTCTACCGGCTGCCGCTCAGAACCCGCCGGGAGGCACGCCGAGCCGCGTGCGCGGCACGGTCGAAAAGCTCCACGGCCAAATCCTTACCGTCAAATCGCGCGAAGGCCCGGAATTATCGATCACGCTGGCACCGGGCTTCGCGGTGTCCTTTCTGGTCAAGAAGAGCCTCGCGGACATAAAGGCCGGCGACTACATCGCGGCGACGTCAATCAAAGGCACCGACGGCAAGCTGCATGCCAAGGAGGTCCGCATCTTTCCCGAGGCGCTTCGCGGGACGGCGGAGGGTCAGTTCGCGTGGGATCTTGTTCCCCAGAGCCTGATGACCAACGCCACCGTCGCGGGCATCAGCAACGCGCCCAAGGGGCACGTCGTGAAAGTCACCTATAAGGGGGGCGAATCCGAAATCGTTATCGATCCGCAGACACCCGTCTTTGGTTACGGCAGTGGAGATGCGGGCCTGCTGAAGCCGGGTGCGGCAATTTTTATCGTTGCACAGAAAAAGCCGGACGGCGGCCTTTCAGCGGCCCGCGTCACTGCCGAAAAGGACGGGGTCAAGCCGCCGATGTGATAAAGCGGGGGATCGCGGGAGGCTGTCCAAGCTTCGAGGAGCTAACATGGCGCTTCACACTGAAGACCTCGAATATCTTCGCGCCGGCAGCACTTCCTTGCTCGCCCGGTTCTACCGTCCGGAGGGGCGGGGCCCGTTTCCGGCGGTGCTCGAGGTGCATGGCGGCGCATGGACGTCGGGCGACCGGTTCAACAATGTCGCGATCGCGGAATATCTCGCGGCCGAAGGCATTGTCGTGCTTTCGGTCGATTTCCGGATGCCGCCAGTCGCCGGCTACCCGGAGAGTGTGGCCGATGTGAATTTCGCGATCCGCTTCCTGAAGGCGAATGCCGAGAGGTTCGCCACGCGAGCAGAGCTGGTCGGCGGGCTCGGCACATCCTCCGGCGGTCACCTCCTGCTACTCAACGCGCTGCGTCCGCGTGAGGCGCGCTATGCTGCGCGCCCGCTAGCGGCCAGCGATGCGAGCCTCGCCTTTGCGATCGCCTGCTGGCCGGTCGCCGACCCGCTCGCCCGTTTCCGCGCGGTGGGCGAGCGCGGCAACGACCGCCTGGTCGCTGCGCACCGTCAGTTCTGGCCCTCCGAGGCGGCGATGGCCGAAGGGAACCCGCAGCTGATACTCGACCGCGGCGAGTTGGTCGAGAAGCCGCCCGCGCTGATCATGCAAGGCACTGCCGACGACAATTTGACCCCGGAGATGGCCGCCAATTTTGCAGCCGCGTACGGCAAGGCCGGCGGTTCGATCGCCTTTCACGAATTCGAAGGGCAACCGCACGCCTTCATCGCGCGGGATCCAGCATCACCGGACGCCCAGCGGGCGCTCGGCCTGATAGCCGATTTCGTGCACCGTCAGACGCGCTGAGAATCCGCCGTCCGTCGGTTGGAATGCCCGCCGCTTCTTCGCCGGGCGGGGGGACCGCCGGGCAACGCGGCCGCGATTGGCCTGATCCGGAGGGACTTCGCAGAGCATTTGGCGAAGGTCTATCGCAACGCGTCTCTTGGGCGCGGTCTCACGGCGCCGTGTCGTGCGGCAGCGTCCTGCCCGCCCTGATCAAGCAATGAGCAAGAGGATGCGCCGGCATCGTTTCGCGCTATCGTGCGAGGCTGCGAGGCGGTCTTCACGACAACCCTGGCGCTTGGCGCCTGGGGTGGAGCACGGGCCGCATCGCATCGATGGTGGAATTCGTGCGAGCGACGCCGGGAAGCTCGAGCCCGACCGCTCGCTGTCGCTGCAGCCCCCACGACGCCTTCCGCGACACCGCTTTTTATCGGGCTTCGCCCGCTTGAGCGCAGCGGGCTGACCGGCCGGCCCGGAACCGGTCACCGCGAGATGCTCCTCCCGCATCAGCCCGGCCGCGACCCGGAAATCCCCGAGCGAGGTTAAGTCGACAATTCCGTCAAAGGCGGGTGCGCGACTGTCCGTGCCCGTGCTTCGGAGTGACCGTGCGGCAGCCGCCCCGCCGCCCTATTCTGCTGCCGCGAGTTGTGGCGTCTGTCGCCGCAGCTCGGCAACCCGCGCTTGGGTATAGAGGTCGGTCCAGTTTGAGAGCGAAAAATCGCTCACCTGACGCGGGTCGTAGGCGCGGTCGGGAATTTCGATCTTTTTGCCGGCGATATGCACCGCGTGCAGGTGCCGCCTGTCCTGCAGCACCCGGATGTCGGCCAGCGGCGAGGTGTCGAGGGCAATGAAATCGGCGGTGCGGCCGGGTTCCAATACGCCGATGCGATGGCCTTCGGTCATGAATCCGGCATTGACTTCGGTCGCCGCCCGAAGCGCCGCAGCCGGCGTGAACCCCAGATCCTCGACAAAGAGCTCGAGTTCGCGGGCATGCCACTCGCCATAGGGCGTCACGGCAAAGCCGGTGTCGGTCCCTGTGAGGATCGGCACACCCGCGGCGCGCGCCTTCTTCCAATTGGTGCAGCCGATCTCGTACTCGCGCTGAACGTGGTCGGGTCGGCCTTTTAGATATGCCGGTTCGTGGGGCTGCGTAAAATCGACCGTATTGCGCGGGTGGGTGAGGGTCGGCGAGATCGTGCTTCCCGTCTCCAGCATCGCATCGATGCACTCGTCATCGAGCTGGTTGGCGTGGAAGATCAGATCGATCCCGGCGCGGGCAGCGTAGAGCGTCGCCTCGCGGCCCCGGGCGTGCGCGACCGCCTTCTTGCCGAGGCGGTGGGTCTCACGCACCATGATGTCGGTCTCTTCCTGAGTGAAGGCCGCGATGAGTTCGCCGTTGCCGCGACGCTGAATTCCGTCGAGCGCGATCTTGATGCAATCCACACCGTCCTTGACCTGGCGGCGGATCTCTTCGACGGCTTCGGCAGCGGTCGCGACCAGCTTGCCGATCGAGGTTTCGGGCGCGCCGATCCAGCTCGGGTACCAGTCGGTCAGGCCTTGATGCGTCGTCAAATACCGGCCCGCCGCCATCACGCGCGGGCCATCGAACAACCCGGCGCGGACCGCGTTGCGGATCGACAGGCTTATCTGCCCGGCATCGCCCGGCGAGCAGATCGCGGTAACTCCGGCGGCGGCGACTTTCTGGGCAAAGAACATGCCCCGCAGGGTACGGAACTCAAGGGGGCTGTAGAGGTCGATGTCCTCCTCGCTCTTGGCGTTGCCATAGGCGAGATGAGTGTGGACGTCGATGAGCCCGGGCATGACAAAGCACCGGGAATAATCGTGCAGCCGGTCGCTGCGCACGCGCCTCGGCGCCCCCGCCTCGACGCCGGCGTATTCAATCGTGCCTTGCTCGTCGAGCACCAGCATCCCGCAGGCGCGGGCATCGTCCTCGCGCCCGGTGAAAAGGTGGCCACAACGAACAAATGTCCTCATCGCCCTCGGCTCCTTTGGAAGGAAGGGGTGGTAGCCTGCTTCAAGGCAAGTCTAGCACAGCAAAGCTCGCTGGGCATAATCTGCGCGAACCTGTGTTTTACGCGCCGGCGACGGCCGGCGAGAAAGCCCGGCCTCGACGATGACTCGTTCCGTCAAGAAAGGCCCGCCGGGAGAGATGGCTCGGCGGATCGACGAATTGGACTGGTCCTCCACGCCGCTCGGCAACAGGGAAGACTGGCCGCAAAGCCTGAAGCTCGCCGTCGCGTTAATCCTCGCCTCGGGTTTTCCGATGGCGATCCGATGGGGCCCGGAACTGGTTCTGATCTACAACGACGCCTATCGATCAATTCTCCGTGACAAGCATCCCGAGGCTCTGGGCCACCCGCTGCGCGAGGTCTGGTGGGAGATCTACCCGGAGCTTGGTCCTCTCAATGAGGCGATCCTTCGGGGAGAACGCGCGGCGCTCTTTGCCGAGGATCTCACATGGACCGTGCAGCGGGAAGGGACAACCGCCGAGGAGGCGCGGTTTACGATCAGTTACAGCCCGATCCCGGACGCCGATGCTGCGAACGGTATCGCCGGCATTCTCGTCACTTGTGTCGAGACGACCGAGCGGGTGCGCGAAGAAGAGGCATTGCGCGTTCACAACCAAAGGCTGGAAACGGAAGTCGTTGAGCGCACGAGGGAGCGGAACCGGATTTGGGAAGTCTGCGAAGAGCTTCTGGGCGTGTCCAATTTCGAGGGCTACCTCACGAGCGTCAATCCGGCCTGGACCACTCTTCTCGGCTGGAGCGAGGACGAGATCAAGAGGATGCACGTCAGCGAGCTGCGGCATCCCGATGATGCGGAGCATTCCCTGGCAGGCCGCAGACGGCTTGCCGAGGGTGTGCCGACCGTGCGCCTGGAGAACCGCTTTCGCCACAAGGACGGCTCGTGGCGCTGGCTCGCCTGGACGCTGACGGCAGAAAACGGACTGATCTATGTAATCGGCCGTGACGTTACTGCCGAGAAGCTGGCTGCGGAGGCGTTACGCGAAAGCGAGCGCCAGTTCCGGTTGTTCGCCGAAGCCGCTACCGATCACGCGCTGATCCGTCTCGACGCGCACGGCGTGGTATCGGGCTGGAACGCCGGAGCGCAGCGCATAAAGGGCTATACCGAGGCGGAAATCGTCGGCCAGCACTTCTCACGTTTTTACACGGCGGCCGATCGGGCGGCGGGTGCTCCTGAACGGGCGCTTGCAATGACGGCAGCCGCGGGAAGTTACGAACAAGACGGCTGGCGCGTCCGCAAAGACGGGTCAGCGTTCCTGGCCGCGGTGGTGATCGACGCCATCCGCGACGAGGAAGGCGAGCTCATCGGGTTCGCGAAAATCGTGCGCGATGTCACCGAGCGCCATGAGGCCAGGGTCAAACTGCAGCGCGCGCAGGAGCAGCTCGCGCAGTCGCAGAAGATGGAGGCGCTGGGCCAGCTGACCGGCGGTATTGCGCACGACTTCAACAACATGCTGATGGTCGTAAGCGGCAACGCACAGATGCTTAAACGGCGGCTTCACGAGCCACCGGACTTGCGGTCGGTCGAGGCGATCGAGGTCGCCGCCGCACGTGGCGAAAATCTCACGCGTCAGCTACTCGCTTTCTCCCGCCGTCAAACTCTGAACCCGGTCGTCGTCAGCCTGCGCCAACGGCTTATGGAATTCCGCGATCTGCTCGTCAGCTCGGCCCGCGGCGACATCAAGCTGGTGATCGACATCGCGCGCAGTGTGTGGCCGGTCGCGGTCGATATTCATGGGTTCGAGCTCGCGCTGATAAACCTGGTCGTCAACGCGCGGGACGCGATGCCTGCAGGCGGGACGATCACGATCACGGCCAGAAATCTGTGCCTTGAGGCCGATGACGCGCCGGATGGACTGTGCGGAGAATTTGTCGCGCTGACAGTCACGGATACCGGGAGAGGGATCGAGGCCGACATCTTGCCGAAAGTGTTCGAGCCGTTTTTTACGACCAAGCAGCTCGACAAGGGGACCGGGTTGGGATTGTCGCAGGTTTATGGCCTGACCAGGCAGTCGGGCGGGACCGTGACGATCAGCAGCGAGGTGGGAAGCGGCACCGGCGTGACCATTTACCTGCCCCGCAGCTATAGCCGGCTCGGCGGGCAACTGATCGTCGAAGGCGAACCGCCGCGCGGGGACGAAGCCATTCTGCTGGTTGAGGACAATCCGGAGGTCCGGGAAATCGCCGGCGCGCTGCTGGAGCACCTCGGCTACCGGGTGTTTCATGCCCAATCGGTCGCCGCCGCACTGCAGTTCCTCGCATCGGGTGAGGCCGTCGATCTGGTGTTTACGGACATCGTCATGCCCGGGGACCTCGACGGCCTGGCGCTGGCGCAGCGGGTCAAGGAGCAATGCCCGCAGACCGCGGTTCTGCTGACGAGCGGTTATGCGAAGGCGGCGAACATCCCGGCGAGCGGTCTGCCGGTCCTGCGCAAGCCCTATCAGCTTGCCAGCCTGGCTCGCGCGATCCGTGAGGCATTGGACACACAGCCGGCTGCGCTCTTGACCCGAGTGCCGTGAGGCTGTCGGGTGGGGGCCGGGCCAACCAGCGGAGGGCGGGCATGAAGATCGCGCGCATCGAAACTTTCATACTCGGGACCGGCAGTTCGAAGGACCTGCTGTTTTGCCGCGTTGAAACCGAAGACGGCCTCTACGGCTGGGGCGAAGCCTATGTCACACACGCCAAGGAGAAGGTTGTCGCCGCATGCATCGAGGCAATGGCGCCGCATGTGATAGGCCGCAGTGCGTTCAACATCCGGCACACCGGGCAGGTCATGTTCGAGGATTTCGCGATCAAGCGCGGCTCGCCCGAGTTGATGGCGGCATGGAGCGCGATCGAGATCGCTTCCTGGGATATCCTCGGCAAGCGT
>JAFMSA010000786.1 GCA_017353855.1 Alphaproteobacteria bacterium | reverse complement strand
AAACGACGACGAGGAGGTGGCGCTCGACAAGCTGCGCAAGGGGCAGCTCGCAGCGGTCGCTTTCGTCGCCGGAAAACCCGCGCCGCTCTTTCGCGGCGTGAACGCCGAGGAAGGGCTCCACTTCCTTTCGATCCCGCTCCAACCCGCCGTCACCGCCGTTTACGTGCCGACGCGGCTCACCGTCGCTGATTACCCCGCGCTCGTGCCGGGGGACAAGCCGATCGATACGGTCGCGGTGGGGACCGTACTGATGGCCGCCAATCTCCAGGCGGGCTCCGACCGCTACCGAAACTTGGTGAATTTCGTCGACGCGTTTTTTACCGGGTTTCAATCCCTGCTCGAGCCGGGGCACCATCCGAAATGGCGCGAGGTGAACATCACCGCCGCGGTTCCGGGCTGGCGACGCTATCCACCGGCCGAGCAGTGGCTGCAGCGGAACATCCAGATCGCCGGCGCCCCCAATCCCCAGGACCTGAAGGAGATCTTCTCGCGTTTCGTCGACGAGCGGCAGCAGGCCTCCGGCGGGGCGCCGTTGACGACCGAACAAAAGGATGAGCTTTTCGGACAGTTCCAGCTGTGGCAAAAGGGCCAGCGCCACTGAACGCGTTTGCGTGAAGGCGTCGGGCATTGGCGGATCAGCACCGAGAAGCTCGGTCCTCACCCCCGAACCGCCCCGTGTGCGGCTTCTGATTCTTCCCGCGGGTGGGGTGAGGTGACCAACAGGCCGATATTCGAGGGTTCATCTTGAACCGGGCTCCCGGGTGGCGGCTGACAGCCCTGGCTGTCTTTCTCCTGGCCGCACTGAGCGCATCGCAGGGCGCGGCGCAGACCGACACGCCGCCCAGGCGCGGTGGCACGCTCGAATTTGCCGTTCTCGTCGAGCCCAGCAACTACGATTGCCACGCCAACACATCCTTTGCGTTCCTGCACCCGATCGCGCCGCATTATTCGACACTCCTCAAATTCGATGCGCAGAATTACCCGCAGATTGTCGGGAACCTGGCAGAATCCTGGAACGTGTCGCCCGACCGGCTCACCTACACGTTCAAGCTGCGGCCCAACGTGCTGTTCCATGACGGCTCGAAGCTGACCTCCGCCGATGTGAAGGCGAGCTATGAGCGGATCGCCCATCCGCCGCCGGGTGTCGTGTCCGCGCGCAAGGCCGATTACGCCTCGATAGCCCGCATCGACACACCCGGCCCGCTCACCGTCGTCTTCCACCTGTTGTGGCCCGAGGCGGCGATGCTGGCGAATTTCGCCTCGCCCTGGAACTGCATTTACAGCGCCGCGAAGCTGGCGGCGGACCCGCATTTCCCGGAAACGCACGTGCTCGGCACCGGCCCGTTTGTTTTTGCCGAACACGTCAAAGGCCAGTATTGGCGCGGGACACGCTGGGAGAAATATTTCGAGCCCGGCAAACCCTACCTCGACGGATATCGCGCAGACTTCATGACCGGTCCCGCAGTGATGAACGCCTACAAGAGCGGCAAGATCGCCGCCGAGTTCCGCGGCATCACGCCGGTGCAACGCGACGAACTCCTCGAAGCGCCCGGGGACCGCATCGCGGTGAGCGAGAGCCCGTGGCTGTCAAATCTTCTCGTCGTTTTCAACACCAGGCGCCCGCCCTTCACCGACGCGCGGGTGCGGCGCGCGCTTTCGCTCGCAATCGACCGGTGGGGTGCCGCAGCAAAGCTGCAGCGCACGACCTTCCTCAAATATGTGGGCGGTGTGATGCGGCCGGGCTCGAACATGGCCACCCCCGAATCCGAGCTGGTCACGATACCCGGCTTTTCGCGCGACATTGCCGCCTCGCGCGAAGAGGCCAAGCGGCTTCTCGACGAGGCCGGGATCCACGGCCTCAAACTCACCCTCATGGTTCGCGATATCCCGATGCCGCATTACGCCGGCGCCGACCTCTTGGCCGAGAGCTGGCGGACGATCGGGGTCACCACAACTCAGGACCGGCGCAACATCTGGGATTGGCAAAAGGTGATCGACAGCGGCGAGTTCGACGTGGCACTCGATTTTTCGGGCGACTTCTACGACGACCCGACGATACAGTTGACCAAATACGTCTCGCATGACCTCTCCCCGGTCAATTACTCCGGGTCCACCGACCGCTTTCTCGACGCGCTCTACATCGGACAGGCGGTGACCGGCGACCCGCGCAAGCGTGCAAAGATCGTGCGGGATTTCGAGCGTCACGCTCTGACCGAGGCCTACACGGTTCCTCTCTTATGGTGGAACCGCATTGTCGCAACCTCGGCGAGCCTCAAGGGGTGGAGCATCACGCCAAGCCATTTCATCGGCCAGGATCTTAGCGATGTCTGGCTCGATCGTTAACCAACCGGTCGCCAAAGCGGAGCCATGTGCAAATGAACCACGACCGCCCCAACGAATACCCGATCCCCAACACAATGAAGGCCTGGGTGCTGGGCAA
>JAFMSA010000192.1 GCA_017353855.1 Alphaproteobacteria bacterium | reverse complement strand
ACAGGGCGAGGTCGGAAAGTTTACCGGGGGCCGCCAATATCGGATTTTCGCGAGGCGGCCGACCAACCCCTTGCGGTCTTTCCGTCACGGGGAGTTTGCTACCGAACGTGAGACGCGAGCGCCGCAAGTCCGCACCCCGGCGGCTTCCGGTGCCCCGCGACGAGCCGCGATGGCGAGCCATGTTGCGCCGGCGCCGTGAAGGCGAGATGATGGGGCCAGCAGCGGTTGTCATCTGCATTGGCAAGGGAGCGACGAATGGCCTATGAGGGCATGATTGCGGAAACGATTTCGATCAACGGCGACAAGAACGAGCCTATTTCGGCCTATCTCGCGCGTCCGTTAGGCCCGGGCCCTTTCCCGGGCATGGTTCTCTTACATCATGCGCCCGGCTGGGACGAGTGGTACCGCGAGGCGACCCGCAAGTTCGCGCATCACGGCTATGCCGCGATCAGCCACAACCTCTATCACCGTGCCGGTGAAGGCAAAGCCGATGACGTTGCGGCCAAGGTGCGTGCCGAGGGCGGTGTAGCCGATGCACAGGTGATCGGCGACACCGAAGGGGCGGTGGCCTGGCTGCGCGCCCAGCCCTATCACAACGGTAAGGTCGGGGTATTCGGGACCTGCTCGGGCGGACGGCAGACCTTCCTGTTTGCTTGCCATACAAAAAGCATCAACGCCGCCGCCGAGCTTTGGGGCGGCCGGGTCGTAATGAGCAAGGAAGAGCTGACGCCGAAGCAACCGACGGCGCCGATCGAGTTTACGAGAAACCTGTCCTGCCCGCTGCTCGGTTTGTTCGGCAATGAGGATCGCGCACCAACGCCCGAGCAGGTGGACCAGCACGAGGCGGAACTCAAGAGGAACGGCAAACAGTACGAGTTCCACCGGTATGACGGCGCCGGACACGGCTTCTTCTATTACGACCGGCCGATGTATCGCATCGAGCAGGCGCTTGACGGCTGGCAGAAGGTTTTCGCGTTTTTCGGCAAGCACTTGGCCGGCTAAGACCGGCCAATCGACGGCATGTGCACATCGATCGTCGAGATCGTCGGCGCTGACGGCGCCGGCAAGGGCGGTGACGGGTGGTTCAAGCTTACTCACTCGGTCGTGTCGTACGACCACCCGCACCACGCTGTGTTGGAAGAAGCGATCACGATCGATTTCGTGAACCGCGCGCTGGGGCCCGGCGCGCGCGTCGCCGTGGAGCTGACGCTGGAGGCGGCCAGAGAATTGAGCGGCGCGCTCGCCCGGGCGATAGCGGCGGCCGAGATCGAGGAAAGCGCGCGTTTGCGCAGCACCTGACGCGGTTTCTGCATGCGATCGAGAAACCGCAGCCAGGCGCTCACGCAGGCGTCGAGCCGTCCGGGACGCGGAACCGGGTCGTCAATAAAGTCCCGGCGGTTGTCGCCGCTATGCCCGCGCAACCAGCGACGATAATCACAAGCGTCTTCGAGACGCCGAACCAATGGGGCGCCGATGAGCGCGCTGCCGAGAACCCCGATGCTGTACAGCGACATCGTCCGTCCGCGTACAACTCTCGCGCGCTCTGAGTTGTAAGGTGCCAGTGAAACCGCTGACACGGTGACCTGGATGTAATCAGCTGCCAGGAAGACCACGGGCATCGCGATCCGACTCAGCCGCAGCACGCGGTCTTGTCGAACGTAAGACAATAATCCTTCGCGTGCCCGGCCCGGCGCTGATATGCGCAGCTTGTCCAGCAAGGGCACCCGCCGCGCAAAGCCCGACGCCGCCCGTTGCAGCAGCGGTTCCGCAGCCGCCCAGTGCGCAGTGCACTGGTGCGTGGAGCCGGTCTTCCTCGACAAAGCGCGCCTCGGCCGTTACGGGAAATTCCGCACAGGGATCTCAGCGCCGCCTCTCCTCGCGATCGAATGACGGGCTTCTGCCGGGAAAATCTGGGCAGATTCCCGTTTCAAAGAGGGATTGCCGCTGCACGGCTTGCCAAGTCCGGCGATAGTGGCGAGGCTCATCCGGTAAGCGATCGAAGGAGAAAAGTATGAATTGGACCGAGCGGCGCCGGCGTTTCCGGGCGATCCTCAGGGGGGAGCGTTGCTATCACCCTGCCTCGGTGTTCGACCCGCTATCGGCGCGGATTGCTCAGGACCTCGGTTTCGAACTCGGCATGTTCGCGGGTTCGACCGCTTCGCTGACCGTACTCGGCGCGCCCGATCTGATTCTCCTAACCTTGAGCGAATTCGCCGAGCAGGCATACCGGGTCAACCGTGCCTTCGACATCCCGCTGCTGGTCGACGCCGACCACGGCTACGGCAATGCCCTCAACGTTATGCGCACGGTGCAGGAGCTGGAGAGTGCGGGGGTCTCGGCGCTGACCATCGAGGATACGCTGTTGCCGCGACCCTACGGCGCCGGCGGCGGGGATTTGACCTCGATCGAGGAAGGTGTCGGCAAGGTGCGCGCTGCACTCGCCGCACGGCAGGATCCGGATCTCGTGATCGTCGGACGCACGATCGCGATGGGAACGACCAGCACCGAAGACGCGATCGCGCGCGCCAAAGCCTATGCCGCGGCGGGGGTGGATGCGTTCTTCTTTGTCGGCATCAGGGATCGGGCGCAACTCGAAGCCGCCGCGGCCGCGATTGACATCCCGATCATCATCGGGGGCGGATCGCGCGAGCTCACCGACCGCGATTATCTCGCCTCCCGACGGGTGCGTGTCGCACTTCAGGGCCATCAGCCGATCATGGCCGCGGCGCAGGCGGTCCACGACACGCTGAAAGCGCTGCGCGAGGGTCTGGAGCCGAAGGATCTCAAGGGCGTGCCGTCGGCCGAATTCATGGCCAAGGCGACGCGGGACTCCGATTACAAGGGATGGACCAGAGAGTTCCTCGGCGGGTGAGCTGCTTGTCTCAGCCGGCGATCAGGCTCACAAGGAAGCGCAGCGAGGCGACTACCAGAAAAATCCCGAAGCCGATTTCCAGCTGGCGTTTTGCCAGCCTGTGCGCGAGCCGCGCGCCGAGCGGCGCCACGTAGCTCGAGATCGGCGCGATCATGATGACCCCGATTGCCGAGACGAAACCGATCGACAGCGGCGGCAAGGAGGCCTGATGGTGCAGCCCGGCAAGGACGTATCCCAACGCGCCGGCGATCGTGATCGGAACGCCGAGACCGGCTGAGGTCGCCACGGCATTGTGGATCGGCACGCGATAGAGCGTCATCACTATCGTCGCCAGTGATCCGCCGCTGATGCCCATCAGCGAGGAGGCAAGCCCGATGCTGAAACCGTACCCGGCCATTGCCGTGCGCCCCGGCAAGTGCCTGCCCAAGGTCCAGCTCTCGCGTCCCAGCAGAAGCTTGCCTGCGATCACGCCCGCAACGGCGACAAACGCCCATTCGAGCACCGCCGCGGGCGCTACTGCGGCAGCAATCGAGCCTATCGCAACACCGATCACTGCCGGCGGAGCCCAGGACCGCAGGACCGCCGAGACGACCAGCCCCCTGGCGCGATGGGCGCGATATGACCGCACCGTCGTGGGCACGATAATCGCCAGCGACGTGCCGACGCAGAGCTGCATGCGCACCTCTTCGGGCACACCCAGAATGCGAAAGACCTCGAACAGCACCGGCACAGTCACCGCGCCCCCGCCGATCCCGAAAAGCCCGGCGAGCAGACCCGTGAAGATCCCGGCCGCCATGACGGCTGCCATAAGCCACACGAGCTCGTTGAGGGAGATGTCCGCGATAATCAATGGCGACTGAAGCGGCGCATGAGTTCGCTCAGCTCACGCACGCTTTCCCAATGCTCGCAGCGATCCACTGCCTGTTCGATCTGCGCCGCCTCCCGCGGACCGAGCGCGCTGCTCGCCAGCTCCTGAAATTTCGCGCGAATTTCGGCTTCGGCAAAGGGGTCCTGAAAATCGCCTCGATGGCTGTTGCGCGTGTGCGTGCTTCGGCGGCCGTCTTTCAGGCTGAGAGTGACACGGGCCGGCCGCGAGCGTGGAGCCACCGCGCTCATCGCCGGGTCTTCCGTCACATGCACGCGGCCGCGCAGCTCGGTGATCAGGGGATCATGGAGCGCGCTGTCGTCGAGCGCCGCGTAACCGGCGCTTCCTCTCACCGCCAGCGTCGCCGCCGCATGCGGCAGGGAGTATTTCGAGGCGAAGTAGTTCGGCGGGTCGCAGCGGCGCATGACCGACGCGAAGCGATAGGTTGCGACGTCGATCCGCGCGATCTCGTCCGGTTTCGGATGCAGGGCCGCAAGCGCGTCCTGAAGGCAGTCGAGCGCCGGATGAATTGGATTACAGCAGGCGTAGAGACGGAAGTAGTTGCGTGTGATGTGCCAGCACGCGCCGAGTTCGTCCAGCAGGCCATCGGACGTGAAACCGCTGCCTACAAGGCTACCCAGGGCTTCTTCGATCGCGTCGTCCTGCGCTTCGAAACCCGCAAGGGCGAGTTCGGGCGCCAGAGCTGCGGCAAAGCCGCTCATACCGCCGGCGAGGTTGAGCGTTGTGGCACCGGCCACCGCGTTGGTGTAGCTCGGCGTCAACAGCAGGGTGGTCGCGATGCGCATGGCGCGGCTGACGCCGGGCCCATCGAGTCCGTGCAGCCGCGCGCCGGCGGCGGCGGCGGCCAGCAGCGAAACCTGACCGTTCTGGTGCGCCAGTGGCCGCGGCGTGAACCCGCCGGCGAGCCTCGCGGCCACATCGTAACCGAGGATGAAAGCCTCCAGCATCGCCCGCCCGGAACTTGCGAGATATTCCCCGACCGCCAAGACTCCGGGCAGCACCTGCATCGCCGCTTGCCCAGAGACTAAGCGCAAACCTTCGCACAGCTCGATCGATCGTCCTGCAACGCCATTGAGCAATGCAGCCGTGCGCGGGTCGTGGATGGGCCAGCCGCGAGCGTATACGGTGGCGCCGCTCCCGGCAGTACGCGCCAGACGCGCCCGCAACTGCCGCACCTCGGGCCGTTCCGCACCGGCGAGGATCACGCCTAACGTATCGAGCAGCACCAGCTTGGCGTGGTGCTGCACGTCCTGCGGCACGTGCTTCCACTGCGTTGTTGCGACAAACTGCGCCAACGCCTCGATTCGTTCACCCATTGCTTGCGGACTCCTCGCGATCGGCCGGCCGGGGATGGTAGCTTCCGGCAGCCCACGGAACCAAGCGTTGGAGAGGCAGAGATGGCCGTCGTCGAGACCGAACGTTATGGACAGATCCTCGTCGTGCGGATGAACCGTCCCGAGCGCCTGAATGCGCTCAATCATGAAATGCGGACCCGGCTCGCCGAGACCTGGAGCCAATTCCGGCGCGACAATGACGTGGAGGTCGCGATCTTTACCGGGGCGGGGCGGGCGTTCTGCGCTGGCGAAGACATGAAGGAGTCGCTGCAGCACGGCACGCCCGGCGGGCGGCGGCCGGCGATTGAAGACCCGTTCATGTCCGGAGCGCTCGAGAAGCCGGTCATCGCTGCGGTCAACGGCTATGCGATGGGTGGCGGCTTTATGCTCGTTGAACGCACCGATCTGCGCGTTGCCGCACGCGGGGCGGTGTTCGAAGTCTCTGAAGCAAAGCGGTGGCTGCTCGGCGGCTACAATCACGGGCATGTCGCGAACCTGCCTTTTCCGATCGCCATGGAGATGGCGCTCGGCTTTCGCTTCACCGCCGAGCGTTTCTATGAGATCGGCTTCCTGAACCGTCTGGTGGACGGCGACCGGCTGATCCCCGCGGCGCTCGAGATGGCCGAGCACCTGTTGAGCTTGCCGCCCGCCTCGCGCGTCAATACCGTCCACATGATGCGCCAGATGCGCCCGATGCCGGCGCCCGAGCAGCAGCAACTCGCCGCATCCCTGAAGGAGCACGGCGCCAAAAGCGATCTGATTGAGTCGCGAGCGGCGTTTGCGGAGAAGCGGCCGCCCCGATTCAAGGGATGGGACGATCCCGAGGACCGTTATCGCCTGCCCACCCTCGACACGCTGAAGAACTAGGGGGCTGCCGATATGCTCGATCCAACACAAGAGCCTGCCGGCCCGGGCGCGCCGCTGAGCGGTCTGAAGGTGCTCGATCTCACCGAGCACATGGCCGGACCGTTCTGCACGATGATCCTCGGCGACATGGGGGCGGAGGTCGTCAAGCTCGAGCGTCCCGGGAAGGGAGATTCGACGCGCAGCTGGGGCGATGGCAGCGAACGCAACCCCTATTTCCGCTACATCAACCGCAACAAGAAGGGCATCACGCTCGACTATAAGCAGCCGGAAGGGAGGGCATTGTTCCTCAGGCTGGTCGAAGACGTCGATGTGCTGGTCGAGAACTACCGCCCGACGGTTATGCCACGCGCCGGGTTAGGCTTCGAGGATTTGCGTAGGGTTAATCCTCGCCTGATCTATGCACAGCTCTCCGGTCTCGGCTATGACGGTCCGCACGCTGGGCGGGGCGGCTTCGATCTGATCGCGCAGGGCATGGGCGGCATCATGCATGTGACTGGCGAGCCGGACGGGCCGCCGACCTCCGTCGGATTGCCGATCTGCGATCTCGGCACCGGAATGTGGGCGGTTCAGGGCATCCTTGCGGCACTCTGGGAGCGCCAGCGAACCGGCTCGGGTCGCCTCGTCGAATGTTCGCTGCTCGAGACCGCGATCGGGTTCAGTTCATGGACGAGCGCCAGCTGGCTCGCCGATCACCAGGAACCCGCCCGCCAGGGCTCACGTCATCGCCAGAATGCGCCCTATCAGCGGATGCAAACGAAGGACGGCTATCTGATGATCGGGGCCGCGGGTGAATCGATCTGGGCGCGCTGCGCGGAGGCTCTCGGGCACCCCGAATGGTGTGAGGACCCTCGCTTTGCGACAAATCGGCAGCGGATGCAGAACCGCGCGGCGCTCGAGTCCGAGATGGAGGCCGTGCTGACAACCGCAACAAGCGAGCATTGGATCGAGGTGCTCGAGGCTGCCGGCGTGCCCTGCGGCCCGGTTCACGACTACGAGCACATGTTCGCGGACCCGCAGGTGCGCCATCGCGAACTGATACAATGCGCCTCGGACCCGGAGTTGGGCGAGGTCGCGCATATCCGCACGCCCATTAAGATGGGCAACAGCGTGCGGGTCCGTTTCCTCGCCCCGAAGCTCGGCCAGCACAATGCGGAGATCTTCGGCCGCCTTGGCGTGAGCGAACGGGAGATGCGGGAGTTGCGTGCAATGGGTGTTCTGTAACCGGGAGGTCTTGTGACGCTTCCGGCATCAAGCCGCCTTGTGTTGCCGCCGATCTCGACATCTGCCGCAGTGTGAACGGCATGTGGCAGGTCTCCGGCGCGCCCGGCCGGATGGACCCGGCACGTGCCATTGAGGAAATGTTCGCCTATCACGACGCTCCGCTTTACGACTTGGGATCTTGCCGACCATCACGGCCCCGCCGAGGATTGACCGGGAAGTTCAAGGCCGAGGTCCGAACGCCTCCTCTGTTCTGACCTCTCAAAGGACAGGCTGCAGACAACCCTTGGGGTGTGGACGA
>JAFMSA010000191.1 GCA_017353855.1 Alphaproteobacteria bacterium | reverse complement strand
GAATTGAAGGCGCCGCCGTCGAGCAGCAGGTTCTGCCCGACGAGGAACCCCGAGGAGGCGGCACACAGAAACGCGCAGGCATCGCCGAATTCGGCCGGATCGCCGACCCGGCCCGCCGGAACCCGCGCGGCTCGCTCCGCAAGCAGTTCGTCGAATGTCTTGCCCGCCCGCCGGGCCTCGAAATCAATCCCCGAACGCAACCGGTCGGTCAGAAAGGGACCCGGCAGCAGATTGTTGATCGTGACGTTGTGACGCGCCACCTGCCTCGCCAAGCCGGCGACAAAGCCGGTCAGGCCGGCGCGCGCGCCGTTGCTCATGCCGAGGATCGCAATCGGCGATTTGACCGAGGACGACGTGATATTGACGATGCGGCCGAATTTGCGGGCGCACATGCCGTCGACCGTCGCCTTGATGAGCATGATCGGCGTCAGCATGTTGGCGTTGACCGCCTTTTGCCAGTCCTCGATCGACCATTCGCGGAAATCACCATGCGGCGGGCCGCCCGCGTTGTTGACCAGGATGTCGGGCTCGGGGCAAGCTGCCAGCGCGGCGGCGCGACCGGCTTCGCTCGTGATATCGCCGGCTACCGCCGTCACGCTGGCGCCGGTCTGCTTGCGGATTTCTTCGGCCGTCTCTTCGAGGTCCGCGGCCGTTCGTGCGGTAATCGTCAACTCGGCACCGGCCCGCGCGAGCGACATCGCGCAGGCCCGCCCCAGCCCCTTGCTGGCCGCGCAAACCAGAGCCTTCCGCCCGCGAATTTTCAGGTCCAACATGGCATCCTCCACTGTAGTCGCGGTATTTTGAGGCAAGGAGTGGCGAAACGAAACCTCAGCATGAAACTGATGCTGATCCTCGATCCGGCGCCGGTCGGTGTGCGCGCCAGTGTCACCGAAGAGTGGGATGAAATCCTTGGCGCCGTGAAAATGGCGCCCCGAGTGCGGCTGTTCGACACCGAAGAGCAGGCGCTCGCCTGGGCGCGTTCGCTCGCCAGCCGCCGCGGGCTGAAACAATTGTTCCTGACCGATAACCGAAAAACATCGGGCGGATGAGCCGCTCGGCTTTCCGCCGGCGCGCGCTAGGCCTTGCGTGTCTCGTCCTCGCCACGCTCGGCGCGCGGAGCGCGGCGGCCGGCGGACCCGCAATGCCCGCATCGCCCGGGACGGCCCGCGATTTCCTGATCCAAAACGTCTGCGTCGGGCGCTCGCAGACGGTGCTCGAAGGGGTCAGCCCGATCGACGGCGACCCCGCATGCACCAGCCAGCGCGATCTGATGCCCGGCGAGACCCTGCCTTACCACAAGCACGACCATCCCGCGGCACCAGACCGGGCCGCGCTCGCACGCGGGTATCAGCGCCACGATTCCTTCCCGGTGGAGACCAGCCAGCTCGGGATCGTCGTCGAGCACTCGTTCGATTTCGGGGCGGGGAGAGGCCGGCAGTTCGGGGTCTTCGACGCCAGTGACGGGGGCGATATCACGCTTGTGTCGCCACAGGCCCTGTCCTTCGCCGCGACCGAAGACGGGGGAGCCGGCTTCCAGCTGTTTGTCGGAGAAGCTTGCCGCGACCGGGTCAACCCAGCCGCCCTGAAAGGGTCCTGGATCATCGCCCTGCTCGACCCGCTGCGGCCGTTCCAGGGAGAGACCGTCGCCCGGCTCAACGATCTCAAAGCGGGCCGGCAGTCGTCCTGCCCGCCCCGGCTCAACGCCGCCTTCACCCGCTGGTACATCGCGCCGGTAGGTTACCGGGCGGCCGAGGGTCAGGGAGCGCCGATTACGCTGATGTCATTGATATCCGAACACTATGGCGGCGCGCAGCCGCAATCGGCCGATCATGTCGAGCGCTTCTACTTCACCCGCGAACTCGGCTCGACGCGATGGGAGCGCTGGCAGAACGTCTCGCACAGCCGCGACTTCAGCCCCGATGAGGTGGCCAGGGCGGCCTCCGACCTCGCTGCGTCCGGACGCTGCAGCCACGCGCCGCCGCCCGCCGGTGGGGCGCCGCTGGCGCTGGTAGATTGCCGCGAATGGACGCTGATCGTGCCGCCCGACAAATCCGATGGCGACCGCCCGGGGTTCTTCATCGATGCCTTGCGAGCGCGCCGCCTCGGGGGCGGTCTGTTCGCCGCTCCGCGGAATTCGCGATGAGGTGTCGTTCTCTAATATCCGGGCGGCGGAGGGAAATAGCCCGGCGGCGGGGGAACCGGGGCGCCGGGGCCACCCCCCGGAGGCGGCGGTGGTACGCCCGGACCGCCCTGATAAGGGGGCGTGCCCGGAGGCAGCGAGAAGCCCGGTACCGAGTTGCCGTGCGCCGCCATGCATTGGCCATACAGGATATCGAATTGCTGCTGGAACGAGAGCTGCGCGAAACCGGCGCCGCTGGCGCCCGCCACCGTGCCCAGCCCGGCACCCGAGGCCGCGCCGATCGCCGCGCCGCGACCTCCGCCGATCGCGGCACCCAGCCCCGCCCCTAAAGCCGTGCTTAAAATCGCTCCCCCGAACGCCTGGTTGTTGGCCGCGGCAACCGCCGGAGCGATTTGTGCGGACGCATATTGGTGGCAGAACGACTGATCGGCCGCGAAAGCGTCAAAAGACTTGTTCGGCCCCGGAGCCACCGGGATCATCGGCGCCAACGGCTGCTGGACGCATGCCGCCAACGTCAACGCCACCGCCGCGACACCCGCGATCCGCGGATCGAGCAATTTCATCGATATTTCCGGGGTGGAAACCCCGCCTTTTGAAGGCCAGGGAGGAGCCCCCTCGCACAGACGGAGCGCCTCTCCGGGAATTGCCCGTAAGGGCCTGGCGAGGCAAGGCTTTCGCTCCTCTCGCCAATGTCGCCGAGCAGCGTTTGAGACAAGCCTGCTTCATTCTCGCCCCAGCGGTTGTCTGCAGCCTGTCCTTCAAGAGATCCGAACAGAGGACGCATTCGCACGTTGGTGCTAAAATTCTCGGTCAACGTCGTCTCCGGTCTCTCTTCAACCGAGGCTGGTAAGCGTGGGCTTGTGTTGCCAGAAGCCCCCACACTCTAGCCGCGCGGTTCTTACGTGCACTCCGCCCCGCTGGCCGCAAACTGATCTTGCCGCTATTTTTTCTATGCAGGCAAGCACGAAAAAATCCCAAGTTGTGTGAGAAATGGTTCAGTCACCGCGGCGGCCGGTGCCCGTTCGCTGACTGTTGTTGCTGACCTCATCCGGCGAAGGCTCCGGGGCGCACGCACCTCCTGAGAACGCGCGGATCGATGCGATGCCGGTGCTGCGCTGTCCCCCCGGGATGTGCCCGCGCCCGCTATCTCGATCCTCGGGATCTCTTCACACACTCTATGGGCCGGGGTCCGGCGGTCCGAAGCACCGGCCCGTCTCTCAGGTGCGGCCGGGCCGCACCGGCGGCAGCTCACAGGCCGAGCGCCCGGCCGAACAGTTCCGGATAACGCGCCCCGGCAGCAGCTCCCGGCGGGAAAATCCGTTCCAGAGCGGCTTGCGTCTCGTCAGAAATCCGAAGATCCGCCGCCGCGGCATTCTCCGCGAGCCAGCGGCGATGGCTGGTGCCCGCGATCGGCACGACCGACCGGCCGCGCGAGAGCACCCAGGCGAGCGCCAGCTGCGCGGGCGTGCAGCCTTCCGATCGCGCGAGCGCGCGCAGCTGCGCGACGAGCTCAAGGTTGCGTCGCATATTTTCTGCCTCGAAGCGAGGCATCCGCAGCCGCGCATCCGCGGGCTGCAATTGCTCGCGGGCGGTGACCGTTCCGGTCAGAAACCCGCGGCCGAGCGGGCTGTATCCGACGAAACCGATTTCGAGCTCGCGGCAGAGCGGGAGGATCTCGCGCTCTACATCGCGCGTCCACAGCGAGTATTCGATCTGCACCGCCGACATCGGATGCGTCGCGTGCGCGCGGCGGATCGTGCGCGCAGCGGCCTCCGAGATGCCCAGAAAACGCACTTTGCCCTCACTGACGAGTTCGCTCATCGCGCCGACCGTTTCCTCGATCGCGACGGTCGGATCGACCCGATGAATGTAGTAGAGGTCGATGAACTCGCTCCGCAACCGCTGCAGGCTGCGCTCGCAAGCCGCTCTGACGTATTCCGGCCGGCCATCGGCGGTCGGCGTGCCATCGGGGCGGCGCAGATTGCCGAATTTGCTGGCAATGACGTACCGCCGTCGACGCCCCTCGACGGCCCGGCAGATCAACTCTTCGTTGCGGCCGTTGCCGTAGGCATCCGAGGTGTCAATGAGATCGATGCCGATTTCCGGGGCGCAACGGATCGTCTCGACCGCCGCAGCCGGGTCGGGCTCCCCATAAAACGGCGTCATCGTGGCGCAGCCGAGGCCGATCGCCGATACTTCCAGCTCGCCGAGCTTGCGTCGTTCCAACCTGTCGCCTCCTGGCGGGATTACTGCAGCGCTGATGACAGCATAACCGCACCACACTAAGCTTGCGAGATGGACGGCGAATTCCCGCTCCGGTCGCTCGGGACCGGAGTTTTTGACATCGACGAACCGGCTGCTCGCCGCCTGCCGCTCGTCCTGTCCTCGCCGCACAGCGGGTCCGAATATCCCGACGATCTGCTCGCAGCCTCGCGGCTCGATCCGTTGGCTCTGCGAGGTTCCGAGGACAGCTTTGTCGACGAGCTTTTCGCGGCCGCACCGGGCATCGGCGCCCCGCTCCTCTCGGCACGCTTTCCACGCGCCTATGTCGACGTCAATCGCGAGGCTTATGAACTCGACCCCGGGATGTTCTGCGACGCCTTGCCGGATTTCGTCAATGCCGGATCACCACGGGTCCGCATGGGGCTCGGAACGATCGCCCGCATTGTCGCAAGCGGAGAGGAAATCTACGCGAGGAAGCTGCGCTTCGCCGACGCAAAGCGGCGCATCGAGTGTCTCTACGAGCCCTATCACCGAGCGTTGCGGCGGCTGGTCGAGGAGACCGAGACAGCCTTTGGCGGTTGTCTGCTGGTCGATTGCCACTCCATGCCCTCGGCGGCCGGCTCCGTTTCGGGCCGGGACGGTCCCGACATCGTTCTCGGCGACTGCCACGGCGCGTCCTGCGCTCCGCGGATCGTCCAGGCCGTCACCACCTTCCTCGTCGATCGCGGATTTGCCGTCGCAATCAATTCACCCTATGCGGGCGGCTTCACCACCGCTTTTTACGGAAGGCCCGGCGCGCACCGGCACGCCCTGCAAATCGAAATCAACCGCGCGCTTTATATGGACGAGCGGAGCTATCAGCGAAAGCCGCGCTTTACGCGGCTCGTCAAAGACATGGCCGACCTCGTCGAGCGGCTGGGCCGCCTCGCGCAGCAATGCCTCCCCGACAAGGCCTGACGGGCGACCCCTGTAATTAATTGATCCCTCGCCCCGGCGTGCACATCTCAAGAAAAGGAGAACGCCCGCGCGGGGAGGGCGCGCGGCATGGAGAGGCGGATGACCGGGTCGCCCAGCGCCTTGGCGCAAGATCTTGTAATCGAGCAGAGCTGGCAAGGATATAGCGAGGATGAGCATGCGATATGGCGGCTTCTCTTCGAACGCCAGCAGCGGCTGCTCGCCGCGCGCGCTTGCCGCGAATATCTCGACGGGCTGGATCGGCTCGGCGTAGAGGCGCACGGAATACCCGATTTCCGCCGGCTGAGCGACGTGCTCGACGCGGCGACCGGATGGCGGATCGTGGCGGTGCCGGGCCTCGTCCCGGACGACGTCTTTTTCGCCCATCTGGCGAGCCGGCGCTTTCCGTCGACGTGTTTTATCCGGCGACGCGACCAGCTCGACTACCTCCGGGAACCCGACGTCTTTCACGATATCTGCGGCCACGTGCCGCTGCTGATGAACCCGGTCTTTGCCGATTACATGCAGGCTTACGGGCAAGGCGGGCTCAAGGCGTCGGGGCTGGGGCATCTGCACCGGCTGGCGCGACTCTACTGGTATACCGTGGAGTTTGGTCTGATCGCCTCCCCGTCGGGTCTGCGCATCTACGGCTCCGGCATTCTCTCTTCCGCAGCCGAGTCGGTTTATTGCCTCGAGGATCCCCGGCCACGACGAATTCGCTTCGATCTGCGCCGCGTCATGCGCACCCGCTACCGAATCGACGCGTTCCAGCAGAGCTACTTTGTCATCGACGATTTCCAGCAATTGTTCGACGCGACCCGCCCCGATTTCGCGCCGATCTATAGCGAGATCGCGGGGCTGCCGGATGTCGACCCCGACGCGCCGGTCGACGGCGACCGCGAACCGGGCCCCCGCGGCGAGAGCAAAAAAATGGGCCGCACATTGGCGGCCCAAGTTTAGGGAGGAAACGCCTAGAAGACGTACGGTAAAACCACAACCGGTGATCGTTACCGCACTGCACAAGATAGAGCGCTACACCCGGAAGTCAAGCTTCTTTTTGCAAACATATTGGTGTTGTTGGAGAATTCCCGGAGAGATCAGGCGGTTAGCGTACACGCTCCTGCGGCAAAATGTGCAATGCACAAAGAGGTTCCTGCGATGCCCGGTGAATCGGCACGGCCTGCGGCCCTCGATGCACGCTCGGCGCTGTTCCTCGATGTCGACGGCACGCTGCTGGAAATCGTGGCTCGCCCGGAACTCGTGCGTGTGCCGCCCGGCCTGCCCGCGCTGCTGAGCGGCCTCGCCGGCGAGCGCGACGGCGCGCTTGCACTGATCAGCGGCCGCACCCTAGCCGAGCTCGACCGGCTTTTCCAGCCGTGGCACGGTGCCGCGGCGGGGCTGCACGGCATCGAAAGACGCCGCGCCGATGGGAGCCTCGACCGTTTACGCGACAGCGCCGGCGACGCCGCCCTCAACCGCATTCGTCCGCAGCTGGCGAGCTTGGCGGGCGACGGGAGCGGCCTCGTGCTGGAGGACAAGGGGAGCACAATCGCTCTCCACTACCGCGCCGCGCCCGAGCGCGAGCGCGAGATCCACGCCCATGCCGAAACGCTGCAGCGCCAATCCGCTGCGGCACTGCGCCTCATCAAAGGGAAAATGGTAGTCGAATTTCAGCCGCGCAACGTGCATAAGGGGCTGGCGATAGCAAAGTTCCTGGCCGAGCCGCCGTTTTTCGGGCGCCGGCCCGTATTCGTCGGCGACGACACGACGGACGAAGATGGTTTTGCCGAGGTTCGCCGGCGCGACGGCGTAGCTGTCCTCGTCGGACCCGGCCGCGACACCGCCGCCAATTACCGCCTGGCGACAGTCGCGGCAGTTCTCGACTGGCTGGTGAAATCCCGCTTGTCATGAGCCGCGTTTAGGTTAACAATAACGCCGGGCGAATAATCGCCGGGGGAACACTTCGTAAAGTATTGGTGTTTAACAAAACATGGCCAGAGAGGCGAAAATGACGGAACGCGGCGGCGTTACGGGCAATCCTACCGAGGATGCTGCAGATTCACTAACCGCGGACAAGGTTTTTTATCAAATCGACGCGCCCGCCCGTCGCTTGGTCGTGGTATCCAACCGGGTCACCCCATCGGGGGGTGCAAAGCCTGATTCAGGGGG
>JAFMSA010000785.1 GCA_017353855.1 Alphaproteobacteria bacterium | reverse complement strand
ACGAAATCGCGGCGGCCGAGCGCGGCGAGGCCCCGCAGCCGGGGGGCGTTGGCAATGCCTTTTCGATCACGATCGGTGTCGAGGGCGCTGTCATCCGGAACGCCGTTCTCGAGGGTGCGGCGCCGGAGCAGTACAGTCTCGGCGAGCTGCGCGCGGCCCTCGAGGAGTGGATCGCCGCAATTGAGCGCGCCCGCCGCAAAAGAGGGTGACGCCCCCGTCCACTTGTCAGGTGAGGCGATCGAGTCGGCATCTCTGGGGCTGTTCTGCCGGCCCGCGGTTGACCTCGACGCGACGGGCTTCCGAGGGATGACGGACTGTCGTCCGAACACGCCCTTTCGCGCAAACTGGTGAGAATTGCAGAGTTGCGGCCAAGCGCTGGAGCAAGCCTGCGGCTTCGCCCATAGTGTCGGGCATGAACGACGTTTCCCAGACGCGCCTCAAAGGGCGCCACCGGGCCGTGCGTCCGCGCGACGCGGCTTCTCTGATCCTGTTGCGGGGGAACGGCGAGGAACTCGAGGTCCTGGCCGGCCGTCGCCCGCTTCACGTCAGGTTCATGCCGGGCGTGCACGTCTTTCCGGGCGGTGCGATCGACCCGCCGGATCGCACGATGTGGAGTATCGAAGCCGGCACCGAGGCATTGGGACCGAGGCTTGCCCGGTGTGGGCGTGCGGCGTTGCGCGAGACTTGGGAGGAGGTGGGGGTGCTGGTCGGCCGCCCGGGCGATCCGCCTCAGGCAGAGCCGCCGGGCAGACCCATCGAGCAGGCTTACCTCGAGAGGGGGCTCGTGGCGGCGATGGATCTCCTGACCTATGTCGGTCGGGCAATCACGCCATCTTACTCGGACCGACGTTTCAACACGCGATTCTTTCTCGGCGACGGGGGCGCTGTGTTCGGCGAGCCCACCTCAAGCGAAGAGCTCGAGGATGTCCGCTGGTATCCGATCGAACCGCAGCTTCTCAATTCGTTCCGCGACGTGACGCGGTTCATGCTCGCGCGCGCAATCGCGCTGCGCAACGGCACCGCAACGGGAGCCCACCCTCTTTTCTATTGGGCCAAGAATGCCCGCCGCATCGGCGTCTGTCGCGAGGCTCTCTCCACTCCGTAGAGGGCAGCGGTCAGCGGGTTTCGGTCCCCAGCACCGCGGAGCCCGGTTGTGCCGCCGGCTCGTCGGCCCCGAGCGCCATTGCCCTGCCGTGCGTCTCGACCCCGAGGAAAACATAGGCGAGTGCCACCGCCAGCATCGTCAGCCCGAGGAACACGAAAGCCGGGAACACGGCGGCCGCGGTCGCCTTTGGTGCGATGACGTTGTTGCTCCCGGCAAGCAGCGCCAAAGCGAGCGGGCCCAGGATCTTGCCGACTCCGTTTGCTGCTTGCCCGAGACCCGAGGAGCGCGAGCCGAGGCGCACGCCGTATTGCTCGACGGTATAGGGTGCCAGGTTCGAAAAGCCGCCCTCGACAAAAAAAGCCGCGGCGGCAACGAGGATCACGAATAACGGAAAACCGCTGACCAGCGCTGCGTTGAAATACCCGGCCAGCCCAAGAAAAATAACCGACCCCACTCCAAAAAATACGCCGAGGGCGCGGCGGCCCGTCAGCGGGGCGATCAGCGAGACGATAATCTTGCCGAAAACCCCGATCGCAGAGACGAGGACAAAATATTTCGCAGCCTGGGCGGGCTGTACGCGAAGGGCGAGTGCAACGATCGTCGGTCCCCAGAGATAATAGCCATAGGCTGCCGTCGCGGAGCCGCCCCAGATCAGGATCGTCTGAAAGAAGAGCCGCGGATTGACCGAGAAGAGCTCCGCGAGGCTCGCGCGTGGCTGCGCGGTGGGCCGCGTCGTCGGCAGCGGAACACTGCCGAGCGGCCGTCCCAGTTGCTTGGCGACCTCCGCGCGCGCTTCGGCGAACCGGCCCTTGGCGGTCAGCCATCGCACCGATTCGGGAACGAAGATCCACACAAGGACCCCGATGAGGACCGCGACAAAACCGGTCATCGCGACGCCGCGCCAGCCGAAGGCTTCCAGCAACGCGGCCGAAGTGAACGAGGCGAGGAGAGTGCCGGCGCTCGCGAACACGACGTAGAAGCTCGTCATGCCGGTGCGCCACCGCGTGGGCGTCTGCTCGACGACGATCGTCAATGCGGGTGTGACACCGGCGGCGAGCCCGAACCCGACGCAGAAGCGCAGGAGTGCCAGGAGCTCCCAGTTGCCCGTCGGCGCCAGGCCGATCAGCCCGGCGCTGATCCCGCAGATGAAGGTGCCGGTGACGGTTTGCATCTTGCGCCCGAAAAGATCGCCTAGCGATCCCCAGGCGAGCGAACCGATGATGGCGCCGACGCCGGCACCGTACAGGATAATCGCCCCCTGCCCGTAGGTGAGGTGCCACTCCCGCCCGATCACAGACATGACGAATGCGATCAGAAAGAAGTCGAAGAAATCGAGCACGAAGACCG
>JAFMSA010000784.1 GCA_017353855.1 Alphaproteobacteria bacterium | reverse complement strand
GTGATCTCGTCGCGATATGCCGTAAAGGAAAGATCATCGACCGCGGTCAGCCCGCCAAAGCGCATCGTCAGATGCTCGACCGAGAGCAGCGGCGCCCTCTCCTCCACGCCCGTCATTGTTTGGGACTCCGCCAGGGGTGCAGACCGAGCCGCACAGTCGGCTCGCGATGCGCGATCAATCCGCGGGGCCGCCACACCATCACCCCCACCATCGCGGCGCCGAATATCAGCATGCGGAACTCTGCAAAAGCGCGGCCGAATTCCGGGAGGCTCACGAGCAGGATCGCAGCGAGCACGACACCCAACTGGCTGCCCATCCCGCCCAGCACGACAATCGCGAGGATCGTCGCCGATTCGATGAACGTGAAGCTCTCGGGACTGATAAACCCTTGGCGGGTCGCAAAAAAGCATCCGGCGAACCCGCCGAACATCGCGCCGATCGCAAAGGCGGAGAGCTTGATAGTGGTCGGGTTGATGCCGAGCGCGCGGCACGCGACAGGATCCTCGCGCAGCGCCTCCCAAGCGCGTCCGATCGGCAGCCTACGAATACGCAGCGTGAAGAGGTTCGTGATCAGCGCCAATCCCAGGATCACGAAATAAAGAAAAGTGACGCGCTGGCCCGGCGAGAATTCGAGCCCGAAGAATTCGTGAAACGTCGTGACCCCCTCGGGTGCGGAACGGACAAACGGCAACCCGAAGAAGGATGGGCGCGGGATTCCTCCGATGCCGTTCGGCCCGCCGGTGACAGAGGTCCAGTTCAGCAGCACGATGCGGATGATTTCACCAAAGCCGAGCGTGACGATCGCGAGATAATCGCCGCGCAGACGCAGCACCGGGAAGCCCAGGATGATGCCGAAGCTCGCCGCGACGAGGCCGCAAAACGGCAGCGCCTGCCAAAAGCCGAAATCGAGGTCTTGCGCCAGCAGACCAAAGGTGTAGGCGCCGACCGCGTAAAACGCGACATAGCCGAGATCGAGCAACCCCGCGAGCCCGACCACGACGTTGAGGCCCCAGCCGAGCATGACATAGATCAGCACGGTGGTGGCGAGGTCGACCAGATAGCGCGATGAAAACGGCAGGAACGGTAGCGCTACGGCGAATCCGATCCCTGCAGTTGTGATTGGCAGCACCTGGCGGTTCGCCCAGGCGGCGATCCGCCTGACCGGCCCCGCGGTGCTGACGGCTTCGCGGCCCCGCAACTGGGGGTAAAGGCGCAGCGCCAACCGGCCGGCAAAAACCGCCGCCGCGCCGATCGCTACCCAATCGAAATGCGTGCGAATGCCGAGCGCACCGCCGCCGATATCATAGGTCTGCAGACCTACCAGCGGCAGCGCTAGAAGGACCGCGACCAACGCTGCCAGGGACGCCTCCTTGAGGAGAGGCGCCCACAGGACGCGCGAGCGGAATGCGTCGACGGCGAGCCCGGAGGCCGCCATATTCAGACCTTCTCCACATCGGGTCGGCCGAGCAGGCCGGTCGGGCGGAAGACCAGCACCAGAATGAGCACGACAAAGACCGAGACGTCCTTGTATTCGACCGAGAAATACCCGGACCAGAAGGCCTCGATCAGGCCGATCAGGATGCCGCCCAGCATCGCTCCCGGCAACGAGCCGATGCCGCCGAGAACCGCGGCGGTGAACGCCTTCACGCCCGCGAGAAAGCCGATGAAGAAGTCCACGACGCCGTAATAGAGCGTGACCATCAACCCGGCGACGGCCGCGAGCGCTGCGCCCATGACAAAGGTCCACGAGATCACGCGGTCGACATCGATGCCAAGCAGCGAGGCCATCCGCATGTCCTGCTCGCAGGCCCGCTGCGCGCGGCCGAGCGGGGTTGTCGCGATCAATGTCGAAAAGCCCGCCATCAGCACGACGGTCAGCACGATGATGAAGAGCTGGAGATAGCTTAGACGGACGGAAAAACCGCCGCTTTCGAGAATTTGAAATCCTCCCTGGACGATCGGCGGCATCGGTTTGACCCGCGCACCCTGGAGGATCTGCACGTAGTTCTGCAGAAAGATCGACATGCCGATCGCCGAGATCAGCGGGGCAAGCCTGAATGACCCGCGCAGCGGCCGGTAGGCGACGCGCTCGACGCTCCAGCCATAGATCGAGGTGAAGAACATCGTCGTCAGCAGCACGATCGCCAGGGCGAGCGGAACATAAGTGACGCCGGCCACCCCCAACACGAGAAAGGCGATGATCGAGATGAACGCTCCGATCATGTAAATTTCGCCGTGAGCGAAATTGATCATGCCGATAATGCCGTACACCATCGTGTAACCGATCGCGATCAGGCCGTAGATCGACCCCAGGGTCAGACCGTTGATCAGCTGCTGCAGAAAATATGCCATCGCGCGCGAATTTCGCCGTCCGGCGGAAATTAGGCGGAAGCCCCGGGCGTCTGCAAGCCGGCCCCGCCCCCGAAGGAAAACGCGCAGGCCGCAGAAGAGAGTAG
>JAFMSA010000783.1 GCA_017353855.1 Alphaproteobacteria bacterium | reverse complement strand
TACTGTAATCCGGGACAACACCGTCATACGCGCTCAACGTACGGCCATCGAGGTCGGGGAAGGCTGCACAATCGAGATCACCGGGAACGCCGGGATCGAGCAGACCTAAAGCTCTGCGTCCGGTCACGCCTGGTGGCGCGTCATTGCCCTCCATCACGAATCGGAGAACGGAAGGAGACTGTTCGGCAAATACGCGATGCCATCGCTCGAATTGAACGCGGGCAGTTCGAAAGGTCACGCCTGTTAAATTAACGTTTTGTAGTGTTGCCAGCAATCCCTGCTCGCCGGAACGCCTCGGCCATCCCGTCGCCGCGCGCCGGCGAATTGCTTCGGCTTGCGCGGGTCTCAGCGGTTCGCCGAGGTTTCTCAGATTCCGCAGAGCGCGGTTCGGTTGGTGTTGCACCCGGCCTTGTCGACGAGGTTTCATCGAGCCGCATCGTCAACGAGATGCGACGACGTTGCGGATCGACCTCCACCACCTTAACACGAATGACATCGCCAGGCTTCGCAACCTTGCGCGGATCCTTCACGTAAGCGTTGGCCATCGCGGATATGTGCACCAGCCCATCCTGGTGAACCCCGATATCGACGAAAGCGCCGAACGCAGCAACGTTGGTCACGACGCCTTCGAGAACCATGCCTGGCTCCAGATGCTCGATTTTTTCCACTCCCTCACGGAACTTGGCTGTTTTGAAAGCCGGGCGTGGATCACGACCGGGCTTCTCAAGTTCCTGCAAGATATCAGTGACGGTCGGCACTCCGAACGTCGCATCAGTGAACTCTTCCGGTTCGAGCTGGCGCAGCACTGATCTATCTCCGATCAGCCTTTTCAGCTCGCTCTTGGTCGCCGCGAGAATGCGTCGCACCACTGGATAGGCCTCCGGGTGTACACCTGATGCATCGAGCGGATCGTCACCATTTGAGATACGGAGGAATCCTGCTGAAAGCACAAACGCCTTGGGCCCGAACCGCGGCACCTTTTTGAGGTCCGTGCGGGTACGAAAAGGCCCGTTCAGCCCACGGTAATCGACAATGCTGCGCGCCAGTCCTTCACCGATACCAGAGACACGCGACAATAGCGGCGCAGAGGCGGTGTTGACCTCCACCCCAACGGCATTGACGCAATCCTCGACCACTGCATTGAGGGAGCGCGATAGCTTTTGTCCGCTGAGATCGTGCTGATATTGCCCCACGCCGATCGATTGAGGCTCGATCTTGACGAGCTCGCTGAGCGGGTCCTGAAGCCGCCGCGCGATCGACACCGCTCCGCGCAAAGACACGTCTAGCCCTGCCAACTCCTGCGAGGCAAAAGCCGAAGCGGAGTAGACCGAGGCACCGGCCTCCGAGACCACCGCCCTGGTCAACTCGAGCTCGGGATTGAGCCGAATGAGCTCCGCGGCCAGCCGGTCGGTTTCGCGCGAGGCAGTGCCGTTACCAATCGCGATCAGCTCCACGCGATGCTCTCGCGCAACCCGCGCCAGCTGAGCAATCGACTCATCCCAATGACGCTGCGGCTCATGCGGGTAGATTGTCGCCGTTGCTACGACTTGCCCGGTCCCGGAGACTATGGCGACTTTGACGCCGGTTCGATATCCGGGATCAAGCCCCATAGTCGGACGTGCGCCTGCGGGGGCGGCGAGCAAGAGGTCGCGCAGGTTCCCGGCAAACACTCGCACCGCGGCATCTTCCGCAGCTTGCCAGAGCCGAAGGCGCAGGTCGCTTTCAATATGAGGCAAAATCCGTGTTCGCCAAGCCAAGCGCACTGTGTCGGCAAGCCAGCGGTCTCCGGGCCGACCACGATCGGCGATCTTGAACCGGTTCGCGATCTGCCGCTGGAAGGTCGGCTCGCCGCCCTCAGGCGCAGACGGATCGGGCACCAGTTCCAGGGCAAGCACCCCCTCCTTCTCGCCACGGAACAGCGCCAGAGTGCGGTGCGACGGCAATTTAACAAGGGGCTCGCTGAACTCGAAATAATCGGCGAATTTGGTGCTGGCCTCCGCCTTGCCGGTACGTACCCGCGAACTGAGGCACCCCCGCGACCAGACTTCCTCGCGCAGAGTCCCGATCAGCGTGGCATCTTCGGCAAAGCGCTCGATCAGTATCGCGCGAGCGCCCTCGAGTGCGGCCGCCGGATCAGTGACCCCTTTACCGTCATTAAGGTACGCGCGAGCCACCTGTTCCGGGCGTTGGTCGGGTCGCGAGAAAAGCGTCTCCGCCAGCGGCTCAAGACCCGCTTCGCGCGCGATTTGAGCCTTTGTCCGCCGTTTCGGCCGATGCGGCAAATAGAGATCCTCGAGCCGCGCCTTGCTGTCCGCCGCATCGATCGCCCGCTTGAGGTCGGCATCGAGTTTTCCTTGCTGGCCGATGCTGTCGAGGATGGCGGCACGACGTTCTTCCAACTCCCGCAAATAGCTCAGCCGCTCCTCAATCGTACGCAGCTGGGCGTCATCGAGAGCGCC
>JAFMSA010000782.1 GCA_017353855.1 Alphaproteobacteria bacterium | reverse complement strand
CTTTCGCGAGGGCGACAAGAATTCCCGGGCCGAGTTGCTGGCGGTCTATGTCCACTGGCCGTTCTGCCGGTCGAAATGTCCGTATTGCGACTTCAACAGCCACGTTCGCGATAATGTCGATGCCGCGCGTTGGACGCGTGCGCTCCTTGCCGATCTCGACCATCAGGCCGAGCTGACCGCCGGCTGTATCGTCGGCTCGGTGTTTTTCGGCGGCGGCACACCATCGCTGATGCCGCCCGAAACCGTGGCCGCGTTGCTCGACCGGGTGCGTTCGCGCTGGCCGGTGGCTGGCGATGTCGAAGTAACGTTGGAGGCCAATCCGAATTCTGCGGAGGCGGAGCGGTTCCGCGCTTTTGCGGCTGCCGGGGTCAACCGGCTGTCGCTCGGGATCCAGGCGCTCGACGGGGCCGCACTGCGCCAGCTCGGGCGACTCCACGACCGTAAAGAGGCGCTCGCCGCGATCGAATGTGCGCGCGAGACTTTTTCGCGATATTCATTCGACTTGATCTACGCCCGTCCCGGCCAGGACGTCGCGGCCTGGCGACGCGAGCTCGACGAGGCGCTGGCCGTCGCCGGCGAGCATCTCTCGCTCTATCAGCTGACGATCGAGCCCGGCACCGCATTTGCGACTTTGGCCAGGCGCGGCGAACTCGCGCTGCCCGAAGAGGAGATCGCGACGGCACTTTTCGAAAAGACGCAGGAGCGGCTCGCCGCCGCCGGACTTCCGGCCTACGAGATATCGAACCACGCCCGGCCCGGCGCCGAATGCCGGCACAACCTCGCGTATTGGCGCTATCAGGACTACGTCGGGATCGGCCCGGGGGCACACGGGCGACTGACCCGCGGCGGCACGAAATACGCCACGCGCCAGCACCGCCTTCCGGAAAGATGGCTCGCGGCGACGGAAACCGCCGGAACCGGTCTCGAAGAGACGACCCCAATCGACCGCAAAACCGCGCTTGAGGAGATGCTGATGATGGGATTGCGGCTCGTCGAGGGGGTGCCGCGCACGCGACTCGAGCGGTACGCCGGCCAGGAGCTGGAGACCCTGCTCGACCGCAACCTTGCGCCGCTGATCGACGGCGGGTTTGCGACCATCGACCAGGATCGCCTTGCGGCGACTACCGCCGGCCGCCAGCGCCTCAATGCGGTATTGGCGGCGCTGCTGGGCTGACGCCTTTAGAAGCCAGGCGGGTCTCACGATCCGCCATGCCGAAACCGCGGCTGCGCGTGTGCGTAACGCGCACGCCGCGCGGAGACCCAAAGTGAAGTGCGAAACGATGCGGCGGCGCGGGCGAGTTTGCCGTCCGGGCTCCGGGCCGGCGATTTGCCCTTTCTGCAGGACCCGCAGCAATCGATCGACCAGCACTGCGTGCTCCATTTCGTGGAGCATCCGGGGATGACGGCTCGGGCGAGAGCATGACGACAGATTTCCACCACTTTCGTATGCCGCTGCCGTGTGTGCCGCGTTCAGCCGGCGGGCAATTTGGCGGGCTCGGTCTCGAGGGCGGCGTGCACCGCCTGGATGATGTCGCTTTTGACCGCCGCGACCTCGTCCCCGGCGGTCGAGAAGGCCACGACGATCTCGAGCGCGCTTTCAGTGGCGGTACGGTTGAAGAGCACGCTCGGAGCGGGATCGGCGAGTACCCGCGGGTGAGCCTCGACGACGGCCCGCACCTTGTCGATGGCGGGCTCAATCTCTCCTGCCTCCGCGATCCGGAAGTGCAGCTCACCCGTATGCGGCGGCGCCGGATAGATGCTGTAGTTGTGCACGGGCTGGCCCCACACGCCGCTGTTCGGCACGATGATCTGCACCTTGTCGTCGGTCACCAGCTCGGTCCAGAACAGCGACAGCTCCTTGACCGTGCCAGTGCTGCCGCCGACCTGCACCTTGTGGCCGATCCTGAACGGCCGGAAGATCAACAGCATCACGCCCGCCGCCAGGTTCGAGAGCGTGCCCTGGAGGGCGAGGCCGATCGCCAGGCCGGCGGCGCCGAGCACAGCAACCAGGCTTGCGGTCTGAATGCCGAACTGGGACAGCACCGCGAGCGCCGTGACGGTCAGCACCGAGTAGCGCGCGAGGCTGCCGAAGAAGCCTTTCAGCATTTCGTCGAAATGCGGCGCGTGGTCCAGCGACCGCACGACGAGGATATGGGCTTTGCCTGAAAGCCATAATCCGACCAGCAGGATCACGACCGCGCCGACCACATTTTCCGCGTTGTTGACGATCAGCGGCAGCAGCGTGCTCGCATCCGTAATCATCTGTTGTGTCTGCTCTTCCAGCATCCCCACCTCATTAAATCCCCACCTCATCAAGTAGACGCAAACGCGCCACGAAACCCGACCCGAACCGGGTCGGCACCCCGGGATCCGGAAATCGCCGCGTCAGTAGCCGAGATCTTGGAAGCTCTGTGGAGCCGGGCTGACGACCGTCGTTCCTTGCGGCTCGACTTCGAGCACGG
>JAFMSA010000190.1 GCA_017353855.1 Alphaproteobacteria bacterium | reverse complement strand
GGTTCTGAAAGCGGGCCGCTCGCAAGCGGGCGCGCGCGCCGCCAGCTCCCATACCGGCGCCCTTGCCGGCGCCGACGCCGTTTACGACGCCGCGTTCCGCCGCGCCGGCATGCTGCGCGTCGGGACAATGGCCGAGCTCTTCGACGCGGCGCAAACACTGGCGTTGACGCGTGAGCAGATCGGCGAGCGGCTGGCGATCCTGACCAATGGCGGCGGCGCGGGCGTGCTTGCCACGGATGCCTTGCTCGCGGCCGGAGGGCGACTGGCGGCATTGTCCGGGGGCACAATCGCCGAGTTGAACGGCCTGCTGCCTGCGGTCTGGAGCCGGGGGAACCCGATCGACATCATCGGTGACGCCCCCGGGAAGCGCTACGCCGATGCGCTCACGGCGCTGATCCGCGACCCGGAAGTCGACGCGACCCTGGTGCTCAACTGCCCGACTGCTCTGGCGCCCTCCGAGGAGGCCGCCCGTGCAGTAATCGATGCGGTGGCCAGGGCGGAACCGGCGGCGCTCCGAGGCCGCAATATTATCACCGCCTGGCTCGGAGAGCATTCGGCGCGGGCGGCGCGGCAACTCTTTGCGCAGTATCGTATTGCCACGTTCGAAACCCCTGACAGTGCGGTCAGCGCTTTCCTGCATCGGGTGAATTACCGGCGCAATCAAGAGCTTTTGACGGAGACGCCGCCGGCGCGATCGGATGCATTTGTGCCCGATGTCGCGGCGGCAAAGCGTGTCATTGCAACGGCGCTCGCCGCCGGCAAATCCTGGCTCGACCCGGACGAAACAGGCAATATTCTCGCGGCCTACGGTTTGTTTCCGGTGCCTGCCCGCCCGGCCCACGATCCCGAGGAGGCTGCCTCGGTCAGTGCAGCGATTGGGTTTCCGGTCGCGCTGAAGATCCGTTCACCGGAGATCACACATAAGAGCGATGTCGGCGGCGTTGTGCTCAACCTCGGGAATGCCGATCGGGTCCGCGAGGAAGCGGCGGCGATGCTCGAACGCGTGGGGAGGGTCCGCCCCGGAGCTCGCCTTGACGGGTTCGTTGTTCAGAAGATGGCCGCGCGCCCCGGGGGCGTAGAGTTGCTCGTCGGTCTGGTTGAAGACCCGGTATTCGGGCCGCTGATCGCGTTCGGCCAAGGCGGCACCGCCGTGGAAATCGTGCGCGACACTTCGCTGGAGCTGCCGCCGCTCAACGCGCTGCTCGCGCGCCGGCTGATGGCGCGGACGAGGGTATGGCAGTTGTTGCAGGGGTACCGGGGCAAACCGGCAGCGGATATCGAGGCCATCGTCGAGGTGTTGATCCGTCTCGGCGAACTCGCTTCCGATCACTCTGAGATCCGAGAACTCGACATCAATCCGTTGCTCGCGGACAGCGCTGGTGTGATCGTCGTTGATGCCCGGCTGCGCGTCGCGCGGCAAAAGCACGCGGGCGCGGCGCGCCTGGCGATTGCGCCGTACCCGCAGGAACTCGGGATCGTCGAGCGGTTGCGCGACGGGGCGGCGCTCCGGATGCGAGCGCTGCGTCCGGAGGACGAGCCGATGCTCATCGAGCTCGCTGCTCATATGAGCCGCGAGGATTTGCGGTTGCGCTTCTTCACGACCGTGCCGGGGCTCAGCCACACCGTCGCGGCGCGCCTGTCGCAGCTGGATTACGACCGGGAACTGGGTCTTCTTGCCGAAAGCGACGATGTGCCGCTTGGGGTCGCGCATTTTTTTGCCGATCCAGACAAACTGCGCGCCGAGTACGCAATTGCCGTGCGCAGCGATTGGAAAGGACGCGGTGTCGGCTTTGTTCTGATGACTCGTCTCATCGACATCGCCAGGCAGCGCGGCATAGGTGAACTTGCCGGCGAGGTCCTGCGCGAAAATCAGCCGATGCTGCAGATGTGCCGTGAGCTTGGCTTCACGATTTCTCCGCAGCCGGCGGATCCCGCGATTGTACAGGTCAGAAAAATCCTCACCGAGAAAGGTGTGAATTGACTGCATCAACGTGTGGGGACAGCTGAAGGGTCAGGTTTCGCCCGGGGGAAGGCCGCAATCGGGCGAGTAACTCGCTCCCGGCGATGTGAAGCGCGCTCTACCGCAGCCTTCTCGCCTCGTCGGGAGGGTGCGGCCTCGCTCAACCCGGCGTTTTCGCCTCGCGTCGGCCCCTGCAAAGCTCGAAGCCGACCTTCTTTTCTCCGCTCGTCCGCCGGCTCGCTGAGGGGGGCCAGCGTAGAGCCGCGATGAAGACGGTCACCGGTGCGCTACATGCCTGCAAAAAACCTGTGCGAAGGCGCGCTGGCTCGTGCCGCGGCTGCGTGGCTCCGGAGGAAGTCCTCGCGAGCTGGAATCGAAGAATTGGAGTCAATCCCGCTGCGATTATCGCAAAATGGATGGCCGCCCCATTCCAACCCGTTCGGTGGTAAGATGGTGGAGAGAGCGCGTTCGAGTACTGGCGTGGCGGCGTGATTCGTTCCGGATGAATTGATTGCGGCGCCAACCCTTTTTGGCGATTGTTTTTCGGATCTGCTCGTTTGTGGTACTTGTCGTGCGAAAACCGAACTTCGGCGGGACACCCGGCCCGACGGTCTGCTGCAGCGAGCCATTTCGATGCTTCCGGAACGACCAATCTATATCGTGGATGACGATGACGCAGTGCGCGATTCTCTTTCGCTGCTCCTCGAATCCAAAGGCTATACGGTGAAATCCTTTGGATCGGCGCCGGAATTCCTGGCGGCTGCTCCGTCACTTCCTGCGGGATGCGCGACTGTCGACATTCGCATGCCCGAAATGGACGGGCTGGAGCTGCAACAGCGGCTGGTCGAGCGTGGGCTCAATTTCCCGATGATCGTCATCACCGGTCACGGTGACGTGCCGCTCGCCGTGCGGGCGATGAAAGCCGGCGCCATCGATTTTATCGAGAAGCCATTTGCGCTGGAAGCCATCCTCGATAGCCTTGAGGTCGCGTTCTCGCGATTGGCTGGGCCGAGGGAACAGGACCCGGTTGCCGTGTCGGCCGCAACCAAGCTGGGTCTCCTCTCACCACGTGAGCGGCAAGTATTGGACGGCCTGCTCGCCGGGCTCCCCAACAAAACGATTGCATACGACCTTGCGATAAGCCCACGCACCGTCGAGATTCACCGGGCCCGTGTGATGGACAAGATGGGAGCACGCAGCCTGTCAGAGCTCATCCGGCTTGCATTGGCCGCGGGCGCGCGGCCAAACTCGCCGTGAGGGCATCGCCGCTCGCCTGGCGACCAGTCCCGAGATGCCGATTGGCCCGCCTACTCCACGTCATTCTCGATAGTCGCCGCTGGCCTCTCACCATACTGCCGGCGAGCATCGCACCTGTCCTGTGCCCGCGCACAGCACCCGACCGGATCGGGTGGAGCAGTAAGCAACCCCACGGCTAGACCGGAAGCTCACGCCTCGCACCGGCGTGAATGACGCAATCGCCGCCATGCGGCCCAAAAGGCCTGCCGCGCCTCCCGCCACTGCCGCGATGCGCCGCCACCCAGCCGGCGGGCGGTCGAACGGACGGCCCAGCCCGCGACACCAACAGCCTGACGAATTTGGCATGGGCCCGGGCGAATGGCATCGCCGCGCCGCCCGGGCGGCCGAAAAAAAGACGCTGATGCGGGATGCGGGCGGCCTGCCAGACCTGCTCGAGGATCATGCCGTCGGGGCTGGTCATCGCCGCCAGTGCCTTCAGGAACGGCAGCGGGCCCTTACCGGCGCAGAGCTCGTAATCGTGATGGCCGCGCTCAGCCAGTCAGCAACGGCCAGGCTCGGCCGCAGCTCGCTCCCGTCGAACGCCCGCCCGTCGTCGTGCTCGCCATATCCGTCGCCGCGGAAGCGGGTGCCGGACCGGACCATTTCAGGTCTTGAGCAACGCGTCGGTGACGGAATCGAGGTGCGGATCAGCGGATCGTCGGCGCCGCGCAAACTGACACGGACAGATTGGAAGAACTCGGTGCCCACCTGCTCTTCTGCCGGCAGCGCAAAGCCGTCGCCATGGTTGCGGATCGACACGGCGGCTGCACTTGCCGCGCGATCGGCAGCTGCCCGCAATTGGGCCCTGCGCACATAGTAACCAGGCAGCCAACGCGACGCGCGAGTTCGGTGTCGGCGACCGTGGTCCAGACCCCGATCCTTCGAGAAATCTGCGAGCGCCAGCGCCCAATCGCTCGCTGCCGACCGCAGAAGCTCGGCACCGCCGACCGGAGCGGCGCGACCGCGAGCCTGAACGCGGTGATCGCTTCATTCTCCTCCCAACGTCCTGGGTGGCGGCGGCCCCGGTTCGGGCAATAAATCCCAGCGCGTGCCGCCCCGGCGACGATCCCGCGCAGCCGGTCGCGTCCTGCAAGCGCCGCGCCGCAAGCAGCACCGGGAAGGCGATTTCGTCGAGCTGGTTCCGCCAGAGGAGTTCCGCCGAGCCACTGGGTCTGGTCCCAGTGTCCGTCCTCGTTTTGCGTCGCAATCAGATAGCGCAGCGTATCGCCGGCTTCGCTCTCGGCACCAAAATGCCAGCAGGAGCCCGTGGCTTGAGGCAATCTGCTCTTATTCATAATCTGTGATCAAAGCTGGCTGGCCCCGGTCGGTTCTGGTTTTGACTGGATCGAGCGCTCGGAAGACAGCGGCGGCATCGCCGTGGCCAGCTGTGCCCATTGTATCTCGTCAGAAACCTTGAGTCCTACAAAACAAGTAACATCAAGCACTGCAAGCCCGATCGCAAGGACCAGCAGAAATGCATTGATCTCTCCGAACACGCGATCGAGGCGACGCGGCAGATTTCGAAGCGAATGATCATCGGAGGGCGACCGTTGCTGCATGGAATTCACCTCGTATTGCCGGCTCATGCGCTCTTCGCACAAGCGACCAACGGCAAGGTTCCATGCCGGCAAATCATCCGCCTTGATATAACTCAATCCGCTGTGCCCAATCGAGCTGGGGATCCAGCCTGGGTCTAGGAGATTGTGGTGCATAGGTCGGTGTAAACAGGGGATAGGGTCAAGCGAGTTGACCTAGGTCCATGCGGCTTTGTGAAATTGCCCTAGAGGCCTCTGTCCGCGCTGCTCGACGCGCAAAAGGGGATATTTGCAATTCTTGAGGGTGGGAAATAAGCTAGCTCTTATGACCCGCCAAGAGCGACGCCCTGAGGGGGCCACGACAGCCCGGGATCCGTCGGCGCGCGAAGGTGACCTTCACCCGGATCGCCGGAACTCTGCTCGCCCTGAAATGGAGCCGGAGACCGCTGCCGAGCGGCGCTTTCGGCGTGTCGTTGAAGCAGCGCCGAATGCTATGGTGATGATCGACCGCCGTGGCGAGATTGTCATGGTGAACACGCAGGCCGAGCGGGTTTTCGGGTACTCGCGGGCGGAGCTTCTGGGCCGGCCAGTGGAGGTGCTCGTGCCCGAACGCTTTCGCCAGCACCATCCCGGACTGCGCGGGGCATTTTTTACGGATCTGCGCGCGCGGCCGATGGGGGCAGGACGCGATCTGTACGGTCGCAGGAAGGACGGCAGCGAATTCCCGGTTGAGATTGGCTTGAACCCGATAGAGACCGACGAGGGGACAATGGTGCTGTCGGCGGTCGTCGACATCACCCGGCGCAGGCGCCTTGAGGAGCGTTTTCGGCTGGTGGTCGAGGCGGCGCCCAACGCGATGGTCATGATCAACCAGGCCGGCGAGATCGTCATGGTCAACGCGCAGACGGAGCAGGTTTTCGGGTACTCGCGGGCGGAGCTTCTGGGTCGGCCAGTGGAGATGCTGGTGCCCGAACGCTTTCGCCAGCACCATCCCGGATTGCGCGAAGCCTTTTTTACCGACCTGCGCGCGCGGCCGATGGGGGCGGGACGCGATCTCTATGGTCGCAGGAAAGACGGCAGCGAATTCCCGGTCGAGATTGGCTTGAACCCGATAGAGACCGACGAGGGGACGATGGTGCTGTCAGCGATCATCGACATCAGTGAGCGTAAGGCGAGCGAGGCGGCCCTGAGAAGGTCACAAATCCGGCTGCAGGAGTTGCAGTCCGAATTGCTGCACGTGTCACGCCTGACCGCGATGGGTCAGGTGACGGCAATGGTCGCGCATGAATTGAACCAGCCGCTGACTGCCATTAGCAATTATATGGAGGCGATCGCCCACTTCCTGGGCCGAGGCGGCGATCTTCCGCTCGGCACACTCAGCGACGCGGTCGAGCGTGCTGGCGGGCAAGCGCTTCGAGCGGGTCAAATCATACGACGGTTGGGCGAATTTGTGTCGCGCGGTGAAAGCAAAAAGCAGATCGAAACGCTGTCGCTTCTCGTTAAAGAATCGACGGAGCTCGTGCTCCCCGGTACCAGGCACCAGGGGATCAGCATCAGGGTTCACGATCTGGCGGAAAGCGCAGTCGTCGTCGATAAAATCCAGATCCAGCAAGTCCTTTTGAACTTGCTGCGCAACGCCGTGGAGGCGGTAGCGGATCAGGAACTCCGGGTCATCACGCTGCTCACCGAGCAGCAGCAGGATATGGTCCAGATCAGCGTGGTCGACAATGGCCCGGGGCTCGCCGATGAGGTCAAGTCGAGGCTGTTCGAGCCATTTGTCTCCACGAAAAAGACCGGGATGGGGATTGGACTGTCGATTTGTCAAACGATCGTTGCGGCGCACAACGGTCGCCTCTGGTCGGAGGATAATCCTGAAGGGGGAACCATTTTTCGCTTTACTTTACCGAAAGCGCCTGCAGACGCGCAGGCTGATGTCTGAACCCCGGCCCGCTCGCGTGATCGTCCACGAGGAGCCGATGCGCGATCCGGGTGGCGTGCCTGCCGATCGCGGGCCGCCCGGATGATTAGCACCCGGCCCTCGGACCCGCTTTCTGCAACACCAATCGAATTGATTAATCTGGATCATTCGCTACAATGTTCGGAACGAAAGGTGATAATTAATCCTCCAGTGTCGTAGTCATCGATGGTGATGCGGGCCATCCGCAGTTGGGGACTATAGTCTGCTGGAAACGTGCAACCTTCACGTTTGATACATCACATCAAAGCAGTACTGATTTCCTCAAAGACGAGCTGATGCCGCTGTCTCATCATTGATCAGGCATGACGGTCTCGAATTCATACTCGAATTGCGACAGTCAGGCAACACTGTGCCCGCACCATGATTGATGGCTACTACCGATCTAATTAAGTCTAAGTCTAAGGACCTAAACGACACGTGGCCCGCCTTCTTTTAGCCCCTACCAGCAAGCCAGGTGCTGCTCGGGGGGAGCCCCACGGCGCTCGAGGAGGCAATAGACCCTCGCTGGACGGCACCACGCAACAGCGAGTAACGAGCTTCGCCCGCTGAACGGCATAACGAGCTGCCCATAGCCTGATTGAGAACTCGCGGAGTTGAACAGCAACACTGGTCAACATCGCTCGGTGCTCGTTCAAGTCGGGCACAGCCAGCAAGGCAAACTCCCTCGATCGTGTGATCGTTAGTGCTGCTTGAGGGAATACTGATTGACATGGATCAACGCATGGTTTGGCTAGGCCAGACAGAGTATAGGCCTCTTATCAATGGA
>JAFMSA010000189.1 GCA_017353855.1 Alphaproteobacteria bacterium | reverse complement strand
GGTGTTGAGCGCGCCGATTGCGCGGCGCGGGACCGGGGCGACGCTGTGGCAGCAGAACGGAGCAAGGGCAGCATGAGCGATACAATGGAGATCCTCGACCAGGCCGCGCGCTGGCGCGAAGCCGGAGAGGGCGTCGCGCTGGCGACCGTGGTCAGTACCTGGGGTTCCTCGCCGCGGCCGGTCGGCGCCAAACTCGCAGTCAGTCAATCAGGCGCAATGGTCGGTTCGGTGTCGGGCGGCTGCGTCGAGGGCGCGGTCGTTACCGAGGGACTGAACGTGATCCGTGACGGGAAACCGCGCCTTCTCGATTTCGGCATCACCAACGACCAGGCTTGGGAGGTCGGCCTGGCCTGCGGGGGCAAGATCCAGATTTTTGTCGAGCGCGTCGAATGAAGCGGCGTTTCCTCGATGCGATCGTCGCGGCAGGCCGGGAGCCCCGTTCCGTCCTGCTCGCCACCGATCTCGCAAGCGGCCGGCAACTGCTCGTCGACGAGGGCTCGGCCGAGGGCGAGCTCGAGCTCGACAGCGCCGTGCTCGCCGCGCTGCGCGAGACGCTCAGGAGCGACCGCAACACGACCCTGGACGCGCCGGGCGGCCGGATCTTTGTCGAAGTCTTCAGCCCGCCGCGGCGCTGCTTCGTGGTCGGGGCAGTGCACATCGCGCAGCCGCTCGTGCAGATGTTGAAGCTTGCCGATTACGGCGTGGCCGTCATCGATCCGCGGGGTTCCTTTGCGACCGAAGCGCGGTTTCCCGATGTGGAGCTGACCCAGGAATGGCCCGACGAGGCGCTGGAGCGGCTAAAGCCCGATCATCGTTCGGCCGTGGTAACCCTCACGCACGATCCCAAGCTCGACGACCCGGCTCTCGCCGTGGCCTTGCGATCCGACTGCTTTTACATCGGCGCGCTCGGATCGCGCCGCACCCACGCGGCGCGATGCGACCGGCTGACCGAGCTCGGGTTCACCGAGAGTGAGCTTTCCCGCATACACGGTCCGATCGGATTGACGATCGGCGCGGTGTCCCCGGCCGAGGTCGCAATCTCGATCGTCGCGCAAATGACCCAGATCCTCCGCCGCGGCGAGCGCAGGGAGGCGGCGTGAAGTTCGGCGAGGTTCGCGTCGGCGAGGCGGAAGGTGCGATTCTCGCGCATAGCCTCAAACTCGGGACGACCGCGTTCAAGAAAGGACGCGTGCTGTCGCGCGAGGACACCGACGCGATCGCCGCCGCCGGGATCTCGGCTGTCACCGTCGCCCGTCTCGACCCCGACGATGTCGCCGAGGACGAGGCCGCCGAACGCGTCGCCGCGGCAGCTGTCGGATCCGGCGTCGTGGCAGCCGCACCGTTCACCGGCCGGGTCAATCTCCATGCCGAGGCGAGCGGGCTTCTGGTCTACGACCCGGCGCGAATCGACCGGATGAACCTCGTCGACGAGGCGATCACGATCGGCACCTTGCCGCCCTTCGCGGTCGTCGAACCCAAGCAGATGGTCGCGACGGTCAAGATAATCCCGTTCGCCGCGAGCGAGGAGGCCGTCAAGCAATGCGTCCAGGCGGCCATCGCCGAAGGTCCGCTGCTGCGTCTTGCGCCGTTCCGGCCGCTTGCCGTCGGTCTTGTCCAGACCCGGCTGCCGGGACTGAAGGAAAGCATCCTCGACAAAACCCGGCAAGTGACCGAAGGGCGGCTCCAGGCGCTCGACTGCCGGCTCGTCTGCGAGCGGCGCTGCGACCACGCCACCGGCGAGCTGGCCCCGCTGATTGCCGAGGCGATCGGTGGCGTCGACATCCTGCTGATCCACGGCGCGTCAGCCATTCTCGACCGGCGGGACGTGATCCCGGCGGCGATCGTCGCGGCGGGCGGCCGCGTCGACCACTTCGGAATGCCGGTCGATCCCGGCAATCTTCTGCTGCTCGGCCACATCGGGGAGCGAGCGGTGCTGGGATTGCCGGGCTGCGCGCGCTCGCCCAAAGTCAACGGCTTCGACTGGGTGCTGCAGCGCCTGGTCGCCGGTTTGCCGGTCGGCCCGGGCGAGATCATGCGGATGGGGAGCGGCGGCCTCCTTGCCGAGATTCCCTCGCGGCCGCTGCCGCGTGCGGAAGCACAGCCGCAGCGCACCCGGCGCGCCGGACCGCAGATCGGTGCGCTGCTTCTGGCGGCCGGGCAATCGCGAAGAATGGGCGGGCCGAACAAGCTGCTTGCCGAAGTGGACGGCACGCCGATGGCGTCACATGTGGCGCGCCGGTTGCTCGCATCGCGGGCGCGTCCGATTATCGCCGTGCTGGGCAACGCGGCCGACGCGGTCGACGCCGCACTTGGCAGACTGCCGGTGGAACGGGTTCGCAATGCGGATTTCGCGGAGGGGCTCTCGACATCGCTAAAGCGCGGCATTGCCGCGCTTCCGCCGGATCTCGACGGTGTCTTGGTCTGCCTCGCCGATATGCCGCTGATTTCCGGGCGGCATCTCGACCGCCTGATCGCCGCATTCAATCCGCTCGAAGGCCGGGCCATCATCGTTCCCAGCCGGCGCGGCAAGCGCGGCAACCCGGTGCTGTGGGCGAAGCGGTTCTTCCCGGAAATCTCGGCGCTTGCCGGCGATGTCGGCGCCAAGCACCTCATCGGCGAGCACGCCGAACTCGTCGCTGAAGTCGAGATGGACGACGATGCGATCCTTGTCGACATCGACACGCCGGAGGCGCTCGATGCGCTAAGACAAAAGCGCAAGCCGGCTGTAGAGGCCGCATGACACGGGAGGAGTGACACAATGGAGAGCGCGCGTGACCCGATCCCGTTCCGGCCTTACGAGCCCGGGACACAGCCGCCCTATGACGTCCCCGCCTACGGCAGCACCCACAAGCGGCATCCGCAGGAAGCACTCGCGCGCCTGCCGCACACGGTTACCGAGGTCGCCGGACCGCGCTTCAACCCCTCCCAGTTCCCGCCGATTCCCGATCTGTCGGCCGTGAACGGCAAAGCCGCTCTGGGTGAGCGCATCATCGTGCGCGGCCGGATCACCGACGAAGGCGGCCACCCGGTCCCGCACACGATCGTCGAGATCTGGCAGGCCAACGCCGCCGGGCGCTATCAGCATCCCGCGGACCAGCATGATGCGCCGAGTGATCCGAATTTTCGCGGAGAAGGACGCGTCTATACGGACGAGGACGGGTGGTACCGGTTCATCTCGATCAAGCCGGGCGCCTATCCATGGCGCAATCACCACAATGCGTGGCGCCCGAACCATATCCATTTCTCGTTCTTCGGGTCGGGATTCGCGGCGCGGCTGATCACACAAATGTATTTCCCGGGCGACCCGCTGCTCGAGCTCGATCCGATCTTTTTGGCGATCCCCGACAAAGCGGCGCGCGACCGCCTCGTCTGCAAGCTCGACATGACGCTCACCGAGCCGGAATGGGCGTTGGGCTACCGCTTCGACGTCGTGCTGCGCGGCCACGCAGCAACGCCAATGGAGGGCTGAGGCGTGCCGGCGGCGACGAGCGGTCAGACGATCGGCCCATTCTGGCACCTGATCGAGCATCCGGAATGGGCCGATTTGACACGGTTCGGCGCCGCGGGGGATCGTATCGAGCTCACCGGCTCGGTGACCGACGGCGACGGCGCCGCGGTCACAGATGCCGCCGTCGAGCTGTGGCAGGCCGATCCGCCCGCGGATCACCTGTTTCCCGGCTTTGGCCGATGCCGCACCGACGCGCGGGGCGAGTTCCGTTTCACCACGCTGAAGCCAGGACCGGTGCCCGGCCGCGGCAATGCGCAACAGGCACCCCACTTTGCGATCGCGCTGCATGCGCGCGGCCTGCTCAAAGGCCTCGTAACGCGCGCCTATTTCGCCGGCGACCCGATGAACGAGAGCGACCCGCTGCTGTCGTCGATCGATGACCCCGAGCGCCGCGCCACCTTGATCGCCCGGTCTCGGGGCGCGGGCCATTGGCGAATCGATATCAGGCTGCAACGCGGCCCGAGCGGCGAAACCGAAACAGTGTTTCTGGATGTTTGAACCGGAAGCCCCCCACCCGCCGACATGGCGGGTGGCCGGCGTCGCGCGCGTCGGGGACAGGATTTAAGCGGCCCGGCAGTCCTCTACCGCAACGCGTTGTGGATCAGATAATCGGCGTAGTCGCCCGGCTTCAGCTTCAACTCGACCCGCTCGCTCTCGCCCGCCAGCGCACGCGTCACGATTATGTGGTTGTGAATGCGTTCCGGGGTCAGGCGAAAGACCCCGGCCGCCCCCTTCAGCTTCGGGTACAGGTTCGGATCGATCATCTTCTCCTTGCGACCCAGCCGTTCAAGCACCTCCTCCTCGCTGAGATCGCCGGCCTCCTTGCGACGCACGATCGTCCAATCCGTTTCCCCGGCCCAGCCCGAGGCCGCGAGCGCTTTGGGATCGCCGTCCGCGACCCCGACCTTGTAGATATTCTTGCCGAGCCCGACATCCGAGGCCCAGCGGCCGAGCCTGGTGCTGCGGGCAACGTAAACTACGCTCATTCCTCCCTCCGCGCGGCATCCGCCGCGGAATAACAACCAATAGCTAATCGTTACACCGGCGTCTTTGCCGCCCAAGCTAAAAAGACCGGAAACATTAGGATGCCGATGCTGATCGGAGCCGCCACCGCCGCTACGACGCTGCTCAGCATGGCGTTGGGCCAGATAAATACCGGCTTCGAGGCCTTCGGCGTTCTGCTCGCCGCCGTCGTCCTGATGACGCTGCGGCAGGAATAACCGGGCCCGCAGACTGCTGCACAGCTGCTGCGTCAGTTCGTCGCAGAATGTCAAACCTCCGGTTCCGCCAAGGGTTCAACGAGTTCCGTGCGGGTGACTCGTGCCGTTACCAAGTGGACACAAAGGATTACGATTTGTTAACCTGCCCCGTGACAACCTGGGCCAAGACAAGGGGCGGGGGCATCAGGGATGTGGGTGTCGTTTGTTGGGTGCGTTTGGGGGATTTTCCTTGGCTTCGTTATTTTGGTCAGTGGTCCGGCAGAGGCATCAGGGCTCAATCCAGCCTTTAATCACAAACTGATAGGCCCCGAGCGGGCGAGGGGCGTCATCGTCTGGAACCATGGCCGCTCGATCGACTCCGACGATTCGAAATCGCCGACGCCGCCCTATCTGCGCGTTCTGCGTGATTCGGGCTGGGACGTTCTGCGCTTCAACCGTCCGCGTGACGCCGATACGTTGACGGCCAGCACGCGCCGCCTCGTCGAGCATGTGCGCCAGCTCAAGCACAAGGGTTATCGCCGCGTGGCACTCGCCGGACAATCCTTTGGCGCGTTCCTCGCGTTGATGGCGGCCGACGCATCGGGGGACGTCGATGCGGTCGTCGCGACCTCGCCGGCCGCTTTCGGCAATTTCGACGAATTCTACGATTCGTGGCGCCTGAATGCGACACGCCTCTACCCGTTGCTCGAGCGCATCAAACACGCGCGCGTCATGCTGTTTTATTTCCATGGCGACGATTTCGATCCCGGTGGGCGCGGCGAGCGCTCCCGCGCGATCCTCGCGACACGTAAACTCGGCTTCAGCGTCGTCGATCAGCCGGCCTACCTCGTCGGGCACTGGGCATCGTCGACGGGGCTGTTCCTGCGACGCTTCGGAGATTGCATCCGGGATTTTGTCGATGCCGACAAGCTCGTGGGCGAGCGCATTTGCGAGCCGGATTGGGGCGAGACACCCAGCGCGGAACTGCGCTTGCCGGACGAGCTCATGCGCCCGCACGGCAAGTCCCATGCCGCCGCCGGGGCCACCGGAGCTTCCGCCCCAGCGGCGGCAAGTTCCGCTCAGAGCGGCGGCGGCGGCAGCCGATCGTGGTACGGGTTCTACCCGAACGGCCGCGAGGTGCTTCTTACAATCGAGAACGTGCACCGCGACCACCTCGACGCGATCTATGCGATCGGTCCCGGAATCGACAACGACGAGCCCGCCGAATGGACGCGCCGCGAGGGCCGGATCGTCGGTGACGGCTTCCTGTTTGACGAAAAGGGCAAGAGCACGCTGCGGTTCCGGCCGCGCGTCGATGACGGGCTCACTGCGACCTGGACGTCGCCCGATGGCAAGACCTCGATGGAAGCCGCGTTGCGCCGACTCGACCTGCAGCGTTTCCTGCGCCACGCCGAGGCAGGCCAGCTCGCTCAACCCCAATAGCGCCCGCTGCTCCCGATCGCCACGACAAAGAGCCCGAGGACGAGGTTCACCGTCACGATTGCGCGGATCTGAGCGAGCTGCCGGGCTCCTTCGGCCCAGTCCTGACGCGCCACCGCGGCCCGGAACCGCCGCCAAGGCGCGAAATAGAGATGGAAGAACATGAGCATCATCAAGATGCCAATCCCCATCATCAGCTGGACGTAGAGGCCGATCGCACCAAAACCGCCGAAGATGCCGAACACCATCCCGTAGCCGCTCACCAGCAGCAGCCCGATTGCGGCGATCACCCAGGCGAAAAACCGTGCCAGAACGCGCGACCACAACAGCAAACGCGGTCCCGGCTCGAGGACGGCGGCGGCGGGGCGTAGCGCTTGATGCGCGAAGAACATCCCGCCCACCCAGACGACAGCCGCGAGCGCATGGACGATCAGCGCTATTGCCGCGACTGGATTAACCCCGACCATCGCCTAGCGACCTGGTGCCCTGCCCGCCCGCAAGAGACCGCCCTCTAACAGCCGTAGGCGGGGCTCTTGCGGGCCAGCCCCTCGAAACGGTCGAGCAGGCGCCCGCGCCATGCGGCGACCGGGTCGTCGGGCGCGAGCAGCTCGAAACTGCTGATCGCACGCGCCCACTGAAAAGCGCCGAACACGACATAGTCCGCGTAAGCCGGGGCGGCGCCGGCGAGGAACGGCTGGCGCTCGAGGGTGCGGCGCAGCGGCGTCAGGCTTTCGCGGAATGCCGGCAGCCGCGCTTCGCGTCCTTCCACGACCTCCTCGAGGGTGCGGGCGAACCGCTCCTCGCGGGATTGGCGGAAATATGACTGATCTTGGGGTGCCGCGTGGCGGCAGATATCGAGCACGACAAAACCGATCAATGCCGGCTGCAATACCGTCTCGGTCCAGTTCTGCACGAAACGGGTCAGCGCGCGCCCGGCGTCCTGGCCGAACAGCGAGGGGCGTTGCGCGTAACGGGTCTCAAGATAATCGGCGATTGCCGACGAATCGTGCACGACCTGCCCGCCATCGACGATGACCGGGACCCGCCCGGCATTGGGTTGCGGCAGCTTGTCTTTTTCGGTGAAGCGCCAGGGCACGGTCTCGACCTCGAGCCCCTTATGCGCGAGCGCCATGCGCGTGCGCCAACAGAACGGGCTGAACCGTCGGTCCGCCTCGGCGCCGGCCAGATCGTAGAGGATAATCGCCATGCTGTCCTCTGCCGCTGTGCGTAACGCCGCCACTATGGCTCCCTCCCCGCCCGCGGGATAGCCCCCTGGGATAACGGCCGCCTTTCCGGGCGCGGACGATCCCCGCAACGGCCCCGAGGGTCGCCCGCAAGCGCGAGCCGGAACCCCGCCGGATCGACGCCGGCGACCGCAGGGGTTCGGGG
>JAFMSA010000781.1 GCA_017353855.1 Alphaproteobacteria bacterium | reverse complement strand
ATTTACCGACCTCCGTGCCGACGGCAAAGGCAGGCTACATCAACCGGCTGGATCGCCGAACGTTTCATCCCGTGCGGGTCGGCCGCGCGCGGCCGGTGCGGAACTAGTAAGTTTAGCCACCGGCGCGGGCCGCGGCGACGGTCCCGTGAAAGCGGCTGAGAAAAGCGCGGGTGCGCGGGTTGGCCGGGCGCACCAGCACTTCCGCAGCCGGACCGTGCTCGGCGACTCGGCCGCCGTCCATAAACAGGACATGATCGGCAATATCGCGCGCGAAACTGATCTCGTGGGTTACGACGATCATCGTCGTGCCGTCCTCAGCGAGTTGGCGCATGACCGCGAGCACCTCGCCAACCAGTTCCGGGTCGAGCGCCGAGGTGACCTCGTCGAAGAGCATGACCTCAGGCTCCATCGCCAGGGCGCGGGCGATCGCGACGCGCTGCGCCTGACCTCCGGAGAGCTGGTTCGGGTAGTTGTCCTCCTTGTCGGCGAGCCCGACCTTCTTGAGCAGCGCGCGTCCGAGTTCGGCGGCGGCGCGGCGCTCCATGTGCTTGACCGTCACTGGGCCCTCGATGACGTTCTGCAGCGCCGTCATATGCGGAAACAATTCGAAATGTTGGAACACCGTGCCGATGCGCGAGCGATATTCGGCGAGCCGGCGGCCCTTCAGCGAGCGGCCGCCGCGACCGAAGGTCAGCTGTTCTGAGCCCACGCGGATCGTGCCCGAGGTCGGCTCCTCCAGAAGGTGGATACAGCGTAGTATCGTCGACTTCCCGCAGCCGCTCGGTCCGATCAACACGACGGCCTCGCCGCGCTCGACCCCGAGCGATACACCGCGCACCGCTTCGACCTGGCCATAGTGCTTGACCAGATCGACGATCTTGATCATCGGGCCACCATTGGGCGATGCGCCGCTGTTACTGGTCAACCCGGACCTCAAGCCGCTTGGCGAACAGGGTCAACGGATAGAGAATAATGAAGTACATCGCAGCGACGCTGGTGTACACCTCGAGCGGTCGGAACGTCTCGGCGGTAACGATCGAGCCAGTATACATGATGTCTGGCACCGCCACGACATAGAGCAGCGCAGTATTCTTGAGCTGCGTGATCGACTGATTGACGAGCGGCGGCACCATCCGCCGAACCGCCTGCGGCAGTACGATGCGCCGCATAAGCTGAATGTGGGTCATGCCGAGTGCGCGGCCCGCCTGCCATTGGCCGCGCCCGATCGAGATTACGCCGGCGCGGAAGATCTCGGTGCAGAACGCCCCCATGTAGAGCGTCAGCCCGAGGCCCGCCGCCAGCCACGCTGGGAGGCTGAAGTTCAGCAGGATCGGCAGCGCATAGTAGAACCAGACGATCTGCACCAACAGCGGCGTGCAGCGGAACACCTCGACATAGGCTTCCAGCGGCAGGGTCAGCCAGCGGCGCCGGCTGAGCAATGCCAGCCCGCATACCACCCCGATCACGATGCCGCCGGCTACCGTCGCGAGCGAGTACAGCAGCGTTACCCCGACCGCGCTCCACCAGCGCGACGGGTCCGCGAGGACCATCGACAAGTCCCAGTGATAGTGCATGCGCCGTGCCTTTCAGCGCCCCATCGGCTGCCTGGTCAGAACTTCACATTGTCCGGAATGTACGTAGCCCCTGCTTCTTTCAGATACTTCCGGATGCGTACATCGGTATAGCCGAGCAGCTCGTTCCACTCGGCCCAGTACTGCAGGAACTTGCGGAACGAATCGTCCTGCTCACGCCGCATGCCGGCATAGGAGGGCAGGTAGACGGTCGGGTTCGGCAGAACGAAATCGCCGAGATCGGGGTTGCGGTTCTTCGCAACCAGCGCGCCGAACACGGCGGTGACCATCGCGTCGGCCCGGCCGGAAGTGACCGCAAGCGCGACGCTCGCGACATCGTTGAGTTCGACCCGCGTCGCCTTCGGCGCAACCTTCTGTAGGATCGTCACGTCAGCCGAGCCGAGCATCGCGGCGATTTTGATCTCAGGCTTGTTATAGTCCTCCCAGTTCTTGGCTTCGAAGCCCTTATGGTTAATGGCGTACCAATAGAGATTGTAAACGGGCCCGGCGAAATCGATCGCCAGCGCGCGTTTTGGCGTCGCCTGCAGCCCGAACTGAACGTCGGTCTTGTTAGATTGCAGGTCTAAGACGCAGGTCGCCCACGTCGTTTCGACCGGCACCGCCTTGACGCCCATCTCCTTGGCGACGTCCTCAGCCACCTCGACTAGAAAGCCCTGCCATTTGCCAGTGGTCTTGTCGCGGAACCAGTTGGGCGGGTAGTCGATGGCGCCGTAGCGCAGTTCACCGGTGCGTTTGATCTGATCGAAGGTCGACTCCGCAAAAGCGGGCAATGCGGCGAGCCACAGCGCCGCCAGCGAGGCCAGCATCAACAACAGCAAACGCTTCGGCTGCGACGACATTTTTCGCTCTCCCGTTCGTACCGGGTTTTCCACCCTTGCCCGGC
>JAFMSA010000188.1 GCA_017353855.1 Alphaproteobacteria bacterium | reverse complement strand
TGCCCGAACTGCCGGCCGGCAAATCGCAGCCGATAAAAGTCTCGCTGACCCCGTCCGCGCGCGCGATCGCCGGAGATTATCAGACGACGATCCGCGCCAATGCGACGGGCGGCCAATCGCAATCGGCCAACTTCCGTATTACGGTGTTGACGTCCACATTGTGGGGGGCGGTCGGCATCGGTGTCATTGCCCTCGCGCTGCTTGTCGTCGTGTTCGCAGTGGCGCGCTTCGGGCGGCGCTGATGCAGCCCAGGCCCACCGCTCCGGACCCGCACCGGCTCTGCGCAAAACCGCAGAGGTGGGACGACCGGGTTGCGGTTTCTCGGGACCGCTCCATCGGAACGGTCGGGGTGAGTTAGCGGCGATGGCAGGTTCAAAATGGCTGACGAAGTCGTAATACGAGCCCGCGGACTGACCAAGCGCTACGGCGCGACGCTCGCGGTCGACCATGTCGATCTCGACGTCCGGGCCGGCGAGATCGTCGGGATCCTGGGACCGAACGGATCCGGCAAAACAACGACGATCCTGATGCTGCTGGGACTGACCGAGCCAACCGAAGGGCGCGCCGAGGTGGCCGGATTCGATCCGCTGCGCGATCCCCTCGAGGTCAAGCGCCGGGTCGGTTATCTGCCGGATTCGATCGGTTTTTATGACGGGCTCTCGGCGCGCGACAACCTCGCCTATACCGGCCGGCTGGCCGGCCTGTCGCGGCGCGAGATCGATCAGAGGTTCGCCGAGGCGCTGGAACGGGTCGGCCTGCCCGATATCGGCCGTGACCGCGTCGCGACGTTCTCGCGCGGCATGCGGCAACGGCTGGGTCTCGCCGAGGTGCTGATGAAGCAGCCCAGCATCGCCATTCTCGACGAGCCGACAGCGACCCTGGACCCGCATTCGACACAGGAATTTCTTGGCATGATCCGCACGTTGAAGGCCGACGGCACGGCCGTTCTGCTGTCCTCTCACCATCTCGACCAGGTGCAAAGCGTCTGTGACCGGGTCGCGCTGTTCAACGGCGGGCGCGTCGCGCTTGCCGGCAGCGTGACCGAACTTGCGCATCGGGTTCTTGGCGGCGGGTACGTAATCGATGTCGAGGCTCGCGGCACCGCGGTGCGAGAGCAGCTCGCCGCCGTGCCGGGTGTGGTGCGCGTGGCGGTGCTCGGCCCGGAGTTCTATCGGGTCGACTGCGAGCGCGACCTGCGCGCGGAGATTGCGCGGCGGCTGGCGCCGTCCTGCGAGCTTACCGGCATCCGTTTTGCCGAGCCGAGCCTCAACGAGGTCTATACCCGCTACTTCGACGAGCTGCGCCATGCGGCGTAGTGGTTCGCCTTTCACCGGGGTTGGGGTCGTTCTCGCCAAGGAGGCCGCGGACTATCTCTCGGGCGCCCGTATGTGGGTCCTCGAAGCGTTGGTCTCTCTGACGGCGATCGCCGCCGCCTATGCCGCTATCCTGTCGATCCGGGCCCATATCGGGGAGAGCCCGTTTCTCTTCCTGCGCCTCCTGACAATGGCGCAGGATCCGCTCCCCTCTTTTATTGCGCTGTTGGGGTTTTTGATACCGCTGGTCGCGATCGCGATCGGCTTCGACGCGATCAACGGCGAATTCAACCGCCGGACGTTGAGCCGTGTGCTGGCGCAGCCGATTTACCGCGACGCATTGCTGCTGGGCAAGTTCCTCGCGGCGCTGCTGGCGCTGACGATCGGCCTTCTTTCACTGTGGCTGCTGACGATCGGCATCGGCTTGCTGATGCTCGGCCTGGCGCCCGGCACCGAAGAAATGATCCGGATGCTGGGATTTCTCCTCGCGACGATCGCTTATGGCGGGGTTTGGCTTGCGCTGGCATTCCTGTTTTCGGTGGTGTTCCGCGCACCGGCCACGGCGGCGCTTGCGGCACTTGGAGTATGGCTGCTGTTCGCGCTGTTCTGGTCGGTCGTCACACCGCTCATAGCGACCCTGATCGCCGGGCCCCCGCAAGGGATCTTCGGGCCGAACATCGGCTATCTGCACACGGCGTTGGCATTGGACCGGATCTCTCCGAATACGCTCTACTCGGAGATCGCACTGGCGTTGCTGCAGCCCTCAACGCGCGCGCTTGGGCCAGTGCTGTATAGTCAGGTGCAGGGGGCTCTGCTCGGGGCGCCGCTGCCCGCGGCGCAGAGCTTCATCCTGGTCTGGCCGCAACTGACCGGACTGGTTGCCGCGATGATTTTAATCTTTGCGGTCGCCTACGTCGTGTTCCAGCGACAGGAGATCCGCGCTTGAACAGAGAAGGGGCGGTCCGCCGGGACCGCCCCTGAAGTGGTTTGAAGGCTCCGAATTTCCCCCAAATTTGGCCCGCCGATCCGCTCGGCCACGGTCTCCAGTCCGTCCGTGTCAACCACGCGCTCAGCTTACTGCCCGCAGTGACCGGCGCAAGCGCCGGAATCGTTGCCCACAGGCTTACCCCCAGAATAGCGACTCTATCCCCCAAATCGTCCACAGAAGGGGCTCGATACGGGCGTTCATGTCGCTAATTTCGCGTCCACCACCCGTGCCGCCCGGTGGCGCAGGCCGAGCAGCGCCGTTGCCCCCGCGGCGACCAGCATGAAAGCGCAGGCGCTCAGAAAGATCATCGGCGGACGCAGACCCAGCGCCAGCAGATACCCCCCGAGCGCCGGCCCGGCGACGCCGCCCAGACGGCCGATCCCGAGCGCCCAGCCGAGACCGCTGGCCCGCATACGCGCCGGATAGAGCTTGCCGCAGGCGGCGTTGGCGCCGGTCTGGCTGCCGACGATTGTCATCCCGGCAAAAAAGATCGCACAGACCAGCATCAAATACGGCATCCAGACAAGCGCGATGCCGGAGATGAACAGGATACCGGCGGCGTAATGCGTCGCCAGGGCGCGCTCCGGCCCGAAGCGATCGATCAACAGGCCGAGGTAGAGCACCGCGAACACGGCGCCTAATTCGCGGAAGCTCGAAGCGCGCGCAGCCTGCGGTGGTGTCATGCCGGTCAGATGCAGGACCTCGGGCAGCCAGTAGGCGAACAGGAACAGGTTCAAAAGGCTGCAGAAGAATATCACCCACAGCAGGACGGTCTGCAGCGCGTAGCCCTCGCCGAACAGCATCTTGACCGGGTTGCCGCGGGCGATGTCGACTTGGCCGGCGCCGCTCTGGCCCGGGGCAATGCCCAGCCGGCGCAACAGCGCGGTCTGACGCGGCGAGAGATCGGCTTTGGCTACGAGAAAGCGCGGCGACTCCGGCAGCCACGCCCAGAGCACCGGCAACATTGCGAGCGGGACTATGCCGCCTAAGACGAACACGCCCGGCCAGCCGAATTTGGGGAGCAACAGACCCGCCGCCTGCCCGCACAAGAAACCGCCCAATGGCGCACCGGTGAAGGAGACCATGATCATCGTGGCGCGTCGGCGCTGCGGTGCGTAGTCGCCGGTCAAGCTCGCCGCCCCCGGAAACGCACCGCCAATTCCCAGTCCGGTAAGAAAGCGCATGACGGCCAGCATGGGCAGGGAGCCGACAAACCCCGTCAATAGCGAAGCCAGTCCGTAGAGCGCGACGCTCAACAGCAGAAGCGGCCGGCGGCCGAAGTGATCGCCGATCGGTCCGGCCGACAGTGCACCCACCAGGATGCCGATGTTCGACCACACGAAAACCTGCGTAAAGGCTGGACCAGGGATGTTCCAGGCATGCGTCAGCGGCGGCACGGTCACTGCGATCGCGTTCACATCGTAGGCGTCGCAGATCTGGATCAGCGTGCACAACGCCGCGACGCGGATCTGCAGCCCACCGATAGACTGGTTCTCCAACGCAGCCTCGGTGGCCGATATTTGCGCTTCCGCCACCGTTCCCTCCCCCGGCTTTTCTCTGACGACCCGTTTGACATGTTCGACCGCGACGGCGCAAGCCCCGATCGCGTCATCGTATAGGCCGTGGGCAACTCTTACGCGATCGCGTATCGACGGATCCTCCCTCTCGAAATAGCCGGGGACGGCTGAGCGCCGGCGCTGCAGGTGAGTGAGTTCGGAGCCCGGACCGAGCGCCGGCAGGCGACCGCGTGATCGCGTACATGCGGGACGCGATCCGCGTGGCTTGGCGGGGCCGGCCGGCTGGCCCGCATCGGCGCCATTGGCAGCGTCGCGTAATTCCCGATTAATGGCAGTTGCGGCAGCCATTGTTGTTGATGAAGCTCGACCACTGCTGCTGCGTGCAAGCCTCGGGAATGGCGTTGCCCTTGTTCCCGGTGCCGGGGAACTCGGCGATCACTCGGACCCCCGCTTCCGGGGCGGACCAGGGCGTGATCACCCCCGATGTCGTCCTCATCGAACGCGACCGTTCGGACCAGGCGCTTGCCGCGCTCGCGGCTTGGCCGGGAAGCCCGCCGCGAGATCGCCACGGAAGAAATCCGAGCCGATCTCTGCGCGTTGCTTTTCGGCGCGCACAGGACATAGTAGACGAACTCGTCCCAAGGATATACCGAGATGCTGCCGACCCCGAAATTTCATCATTTGCACCTCAATTCGGCCGATCCCGACGCCGCGCTCGGGTTCTACGCGCGGCAGTTTGCGAGCACCGCAAGAGGCCTCTGGGGCGGTTTTCCGGCGCTCAAATCGCCTAATGACGTCATGGTGCTGTTCACGAAGGTCGACAGACCGCCGACGCGCGAGCCGCAGAGCGCGATCTGGCACTTCGGCTGGCATGTCACGCATTCGCGCCGCAGTCTCGAAGCCTACAAGACGCGGCCCGAGGTCGAGCTCCTGCCGCTCTACACGAGCGATGAAGGTGCTGCGGTTCTGATCAGCAGCGACACTTGGCCGGGCCAGGGCGGCGTGCTCGGGCTGACGCGGGATCAGATCGCCGAGGCCCGCGAGAAGGGCACCCGGCCGGCGGGCGGCGGCGGATTTGCGTATATGAGGGGCCCCGACGACGCGCTCGTCGAATATGCGGGGGATCACCCGGCCGAGCGCTTCAACCACGTGCACCTCTACCAGGAGCACCCGCTTTGCGCGCAGCTCTGGTACGAGAAGCATTTGAACGCGCGGCCGCGCTCGGGCTGGAGCGGTGCGGCGGTGACCGAGGCCGACTGCGGGGTGCCCCGCGGTCCGGACCGCACCTGGCCGGCACTCAATCGGGAAGGAATGTTCCGCTCGCCCCGAGCTGGCGTCGAGTTCGGCGATGTCGCGCTGATCTGGTACGCGAACCAGAGCGACACGCCGCTTGTCAGCTCACGCGGCCAATTGCAGGACCACGTCGCGCTCAGTGTCGGCGACCTCGACGCGTGGGTCGAGAAATTACGCGGCGAGGGTGTCACCTTTCTCGAGGGCCCCTATCGGTTGGGCGATACTCGCGCGGTGATGATCGAGGGTCCGAGCCGCGAGGCTTTGGAATTGGTTGAGGTGCGATGACCCGCATGCGGCTGATCGATGAAGAAGCCGATCGAAGCGGCGGCGCTCACACTGATTGTCGGGACGCTTTGCCCCTTGCCATTCGGTGAGCCGTGCGCCCGCGCCTGCACCACCCTCGGTGAGGGGGCTGAACCGCCGCGAGCTGAAGGGGTTCTGAGGGGCGCCCCGCTCCGCGGCTCTCGGGACCGCACGGTGAGTCGGCCTCCGCGGCCGGGTAGCGGCCGGCGTCACCGACACACGCGCGAGGGGCGAGTTCGTCCATGTCGGCTGCGGCGAGGTCGACGGCGGCGACGAGGCGCTTCGTGCGGGCGGGCGTGTGGGGTTTCCCGCCGGAGATCCGCGATGGGTACTTTCTGCCGAACCGCTCCGGCGGGGGTGCCCGGATGCTCGGGGCGGGCCGGTGTCGCGGGCGACGCCAGCTGTTATTCGGAAATCGCGGGGGTGGCGCCGGCACGGGGCGAACCCGCACTCTGATACGCCGGGAGGGTACGGCCTAGCGGGACATCAGCCGTTTGCGGCCCGAATAACGGGGGGCCTCCGGTGAGTCGTTACTGCAGGGTATCCGTCCTGCGGGATGCTCCCCGCTTGGCGGCACGCTCCGCGAGGCGCTCGTATCCTTCCGCGATATCGAACATGATCCGTCTCGATTCCTGATCGCTCGTGAGCTCGGCGATGGTCCGCGTCTCTTCGGCACGGCCCCACCAGTGTTCGGCGTCGTCGAGCAGCGTACGCATGGGGTTCCTCCGGTAGAAACCGATCCGATCAACGCTCCTTTTCGTGCTCGTCAAAATCGGCCCAGGAACGGATCGCGCGGATAATGTCGGGAGCGAACGAGGAACAGCGCAATTAGTTGCTCGCAGCCATCGCGGTCTGCGTTGTCGAAACGCGCGGGAAGCGGGCTGTCGAGATCGAGTACGCCCAACACGTTGCCGGCTTCGACGAGCGGAACGACGAGCTCGGAGCGCGAGGCGGGGTCGCAGGCGATGTGGCCCGGGAAATCGTGAACATTCTGGACGAGCACGGTTTCGGCGCGCTCGGCAGCGATGCCGCAAACACCCTTGCCGATCGGGATGCGCACGCAGGCAGGCTTGCCTTGAAAGGGACCCAGCACAAGCTGAGTTCCGCGGCGGAAGTAAAATCCGGCCCAGTTGAGTTGTGGCAGGCCGTGATAGATCAGTGCCGCAGTGTTCGCGGCATTGGCGAGCGGATCCGTTTCGCCGGCGAGCAACGCTGACAGCTGCTCCTTGAGGATGCGGTACAGTTCCGGTTTGTTTGCGTTCACCGGGGTCCCTGAGTTCGGCGCCGGGTGCTGGTCTGGCGGGCGGGCCGCCTGTATCATTGATAAGCGCCACCACCTGCGGCTTGCAATGCTGCTTGGCTTGACCATCCGCGACGTTGTCCTGATCGATCGCCTCGACCTCGCCTTTCGCCCGGGACTGTGTGTGTTGACGGGGGAGACCGGCGCCGGCAAGTCGATCCTGCTGGATGCGCTGGGTTTGGCGCTCGGCAGGCGGGCGGAGGCCGGTCTGGTGCGGACCGGGGCGCGTCAGGCTGCGGTATCGGCCGAATTCTCGATCGAATGCAACCATCCGGCGCATGCCGTTCTGCGCGAGGCCGGGCTCGATTCCGACGGTGGGGCGATCGTGCTGCGCCGGCTCGTTGGCGTCGACGGCCGCAGCCGCGCCTTTGTCAATGACGAGCCGGCGAGTGTGGGGCTGCTGCGCGAGCTCGGCGACAGCCTCGTCGAGATCCAGGGTCAGTTCGAGCAGCGCGGGTTGCTCGACCCCGTCAATCACCGAATGATCCTCGACGCTTTCGCCGCGCACGATGTCGGTCCGGCGGCGCTTGCACAGGCCTGGCAGGACTGGCGGGAAGCGCGGCGGCGCGAAGACGAAGCGGCCCGGCTGATGGCCGCCGGTCGGGAGGAGGAGGATCTGCTGCGCCACCAACTCGCCGAGCTTGACGGTCTGGCTCCGCAGGCCGGCGAGGAGGACAGCCTTGCCGCCAGGCGCAGCTTGCTGCAGGGCGCCGAACGTCTGGCGGAGACGTTGAACGAGGCAATCGGCGAGCTCGACGGCAATGCCGGCGCCCAGGCGGCTCTGGCGCGGTCGGCGCGCCGGCTGGAGCGGGCCCGCGAGCGCGCCCAGGGCTTGCTCG
>JAFMSA010000187.1 GCA_017353855.1 Alphaproteobacteria bacterium | reverse complement strand
GTCTCGCCTGCGCAGCGACGCTGCTCCCGCTCGCAGCCGATGGGGCCGTGCCGCCCGCGCCTGTTGCGCTCAGCCCTCAGGACAGCGCCGATCTGCAGCGGATTACGGCGTACCTCAACGGCATCCACACGATGTATGCCCGGTTTCAGCAGGTAACGGCGGACGGCCGCAGGGCGAGCGGGCAGCTGTGGATGGCGCGGCCGGGAAGAATGCGGTTCGAATACGATCCCCCCTCGCCGGTCCTTCTGCTGGCGGATATGTTCTACGTGTATTACGTCGACAAGCAGCTGGCCGAGATGTCCAAAATCGGGCTGAAATCGACACCCGCCTGGCTGTTGCTGCGTGATCCGATCACTTTCGACGATCTGATCATCACCCGTTTCGAGCGGGGCGCGAACATGCTGAGCATCACGGTCCTCGAGAAGGCGCAGCCCGACGCCGGCAGCCTGACCATGGTGTTCAGCAACCAGCCCCTGGCGCTGCGGCAATGGACGATTGTCGATCAGCAGCGCAAGGCGACGACGGTTTCGATTTTCGATGTAAGAATGGGTGTGGCGCTCGACCCCAAGCTGTTTGTATACCAGAATCCCTATGCCGGTTCCCGCCGCCAATACGAACCTTGAGACAACAGACAATGCCCCTTCGCATCATGCCGGTCATCGGCCTCCCGAGTTGCGCACGCAAGATCAATGAACGCATCATCCATGGCGTGCAGGACAAGTATCCAGCCGCCGTGATCGACGCGGCCGGGTGCGTGCCGGTGGTGATCCCGGCCGTGGGATCGAGGGTCGATTTGTGCGGATTGCTTGAAAGGCTCGACGGGCTCCTGTTGACCGGCAGTCCGTCGAACGTGCATCCCAGCCACTATGGGTGCGAGCCAAGCCACCCCGAAACGCTGCATGATCCCGAGCGCGACGCCACGACATTGCCGCTGATCCGCGAGGCGGTGAGTCGCGACTTGCCGATCCTGGCGATTTGCCGCGGCATCCAGGAGTTGAACGTGGCCCTCGGCGGGAGCCTACATCAGCGGGTGCACGAATTGCCCGGCCGCCTCAATCATCGCTCCGCGAAAGATTCGCCCGAGGGCCCCTACGGTCCCGCCCACCAGGTCGCCCTGACTCCCGGCGGGCTTTTGGCTTCGCTCCTTGAAGCGACGGAAATCATGGTTAATTCGCGGCATTCGCAGGGTATCGACCGCCCGGCCCCAATGCTGCGGGTGGAAGCGGTGGCACCCGATGGACAGATCGAGGCCGTCAGCTTGCCGGGCGCGAGGTTTGTTGTCGGCGTGCAATGGCACCCGGAGCACAAGGTACTTGAAAATCCGTTCTCGCGGGCCCTATTTTCGGCCTTTGCTCGGGCGTGCACCTCACGTCCTGCGGGATCTCTGCAGGGTGCCCGCGCTGCCTGATTGAAATCGATTTAGTTCCCATAGCGAGTATGCAATTTTCCCGTTTCCGATATGCAGGAATCGGTGTTTGTTTTTGCTCGCCCGCACCCCATTTGCATCAGTCGGAAGCGGAGAGAGCCCACAAACTCTCTTTAGAACGGTCCCGTCTCCCCTGCGGGCCCGATTTCCCCCAAACGCTTCTGACATGCAGGCGCCCGGTCTTCCCCCCCGACCGGGCGCCGTTATTGTGGGCAGGCCGCGGATGACAGTGCGGCTGGTTACGTGGAACATCAATTCTATACGCCTGCGGATCGACAATGTCCGCCGGCTTGTGGCCGAGTGGGCGCCGGACATCCTCTGCTTTCAGGAAACCAAGACGCCCGACAGCCTCTTCCCGCGCGACGTATTCGCGACGCTGGGCTATCGCCACATGCTGGTGCACGGAATGAAGGGGTATAACGGTGTTGCAATCCTCTCGCGCGCGCCCTTCCGATCCTCCGGCATCCGCGCCTGGTGCGAGCGCGCCGATTGCCGCCACGCAATCGTAGAACTGCCTGGCGGCGTTGAGCTTCACAACATCTACGTGCCCGCCGGCGGTGACGTACCGGACCCTGACGCGAACCCGAAATTCGCCCACAAGCTGCAGTTCCTCGACGAGATCACGGGTTGGTTCGCGAGCGAGCGGCAGGACGGCCGTCCTATGATCGCGGTCGGCGATCTCAACATCGCGCCCCTTGAGACCGACGTGTGGTCGCACAAGCAGCTTCTGAGCGTGGTCAGCCATACCCCGGTCGAAGTCGCGCGCCTCGGTCGCTTGCGGGAAGCCGGCGGCTTTGTTGATGCGGTGCGGCATTTTGTCCCGCCTGAGCTGCGTTTGTACACCTGGTGGAGCTACCGTGCCCGCGATTGGTCAGCCTCGGACCGTGGCCGGCGTCTGGATCATGTCTGGGTGACGCCGCCGCTTGTCGGCGCTCTCGGCGAGGCGCGCGTGTATCGGGATAGCCGAGGCTGGGACAAGGCCTCCGATCACGTTCCCGTCATGCTGGTGATCGACAGCTGACGCGGCGGTAAAGATTGTAGCGTCCCGGCTCGACGCCTTCCGGCAGGGCGAGGGGAGCAAGCCCGTCCGTTACGAGTGCGGGCTCGCTGACGACAACGCCGTGCGGCCTCAGCAACGGCACGATAAGGGGCCCGAGTTCGGCTGCCAGCGCCTTGCCCGCCACTGTGTCGCCGGTCGCGGGGTCGAGGTGGGCCAGCGCCACCCGATCCGCCAGGCGGCTGCGCGCATTCGGCAGCGTCTGGCGCATATCGCCGAGCAGCAGAAGCTCGGCCGGCGGCACGCAGTCGGGATGGGCCGCGACGCGGCGCTCGCACACCCAGATCGTGCGGTCAGCCAACAATTCGCGCAGATGGTCGTAGGTCCGGCCATTGCCGAGGCCCAGCTCGAGCACTTCGCCATCGAGGCCACGGATCAGGCTCGCGGCATGGTTGAGGCAGGCGCGTTGCGCTTCGAGGCGTCTGATAAAGCTGTCGAGCCGGCTCAAACCGCTCAGGCGGCAATGCCGGAGGTTTCACGCAGTCGGTTCACCTCGGCGACCGCGGTACGCAGCTGGTTGTTGGTCGATTCGAGCCGCTGCGCCAGCTCCTGCATGATCGAGATCGCCACGTTCGGGAATTCCCGCACCATTCGCATAAACGGTTCCCTGGAGATCCGCAGCGTAATCAGGCGGTCTTTCGCGCAGACTGTTGCGGTGCGCGGCACGTTGCCCAGGATCGCCATCTCGCCGACGATCTCGTTTGGTCCCAGGGTGGCGAGCACCACGGGACCCCCGGGGGTCTCCGCTATGACGTCGGCGTGCCCGTCGATGATCAGATATGCCGCGTCACCGAGGTCGCCCTGCCGCATCAGACGCTTGCCGGGGTCGAAAGCGACGCGCTCGCTCATAAACGCCAACAGCTTGAGTTTTGCCGGCTCGACCTCGGCAAAGATCGGCACCCGCCGAAGCAGTTCGAACTCCTGCTTGAGGCTCATTTCCACTCCTCCCTCCGTGGTTTCCTGTTCCCTTCTCATTCCGCGGCCATCAACAAGGAGATCAACGACCCCTTGTCTTCGAGGTCGGAGAGGCTCCCTTGCTCTTCAAGTTTGCCGTTGCTGAAAACGAGAATGCGGTCGAAATTGCGCGCCAGCCCTGCCCGGTGCAGCACCCAGATCATGCCTCGGCCGGCAAATTCCTGCTTGAGCCCTTCGCTGACCCTGGACTGCGCCGGGCCGTCGAGCGCCGAGGTTGCCTCGTTGAGGATCAACAGGGCGGGCCGCTTGAGCACGGCGCGGGCGATCGCGGCTTTCTGGCGTTGAGCCAGGGAAAGGCGCGATCCGCCGGGGCCGACATTGTAATCGAGCCCGACCTCGATCACGGTCTGGCGGAGCGACAACGCATCGACCACATTGGCAAGCAGGGCCGGGATGCGAACGGGTGCCTCCGCTTCTCCATAAGCGATCTTGCCGAACAAAATATTATCCTGGACCGAAGCCGCCGCATTGTAGCGCTGCGGATCGAAGAACTCGATCTGCTGCCGGACCCTGGGCGGGAGGTCGGTGCGAAACGCGCGGCGCGCCTCGATGAGCCGCTGCTGCATCGATTGATCGACAACGTCTAGCCGGTGTCGCGCCGGGATCAGTTTGAACGGCAGCGAAAGCAGCTTTGCCCGATCCGGCTTGGACAGCGCCGCGGTCCCGCCCTTACCGATCCGCCCCATGATGGCCACGAATTGCGGAAGGTTGTCGGCGCTGATGAAGCTGAACTGTTCAAAAAAATCATGATCGGAGGGGAGACCCGCGAACAGTTCAATCATCGTTTCGGCAACCCGGGCGCCGGCCGCTACCAGGTCGTCCAACAGCCCCACTCGCGTCAGAACGTCCAGAACATAGGTGTTCTCGGCGAGTGCCTCGAAATCGAACGCGGGTCCGATCGGTGTTCCGAACAGTAGATTTTCTGCCACCGACGCGTTGAGGTTGAACCGCTCGGGGTCGTAGGTTTCGACGAGGTTGCCGATCCCATGCTCGATCAGGCCGGCGGCGAGGGCCCTGCGGGCCTCGAGAAGCCGCGCGGCCGCCTCGGGATGAGCTTCCGGATCGAGGCGCCAGCGAAGCCCCATGGAATAGACCGCCTCTTCGAGGTCGACACAGGCCAGCACCTCGGTGACGCGCTGTGACAGCGCCTTGCCATCGGCCACGCCGGCGCCGGCGTAATCCAGCCAGTCGGCATGCACGTCGAGATCGAGGTTCCCGGATCGTCGAGCCTCGTACAGCTGCCGCGTGCGCCTCTTGGCGAGTGTGCCTCGGTATTCTGCCGGGCGGAGCGGGATATGGCGCAGAGCGAACAGCAAATTGTCGCGCAGGGTGCCGGCAAAGAGGTACGGTGCGGCGTCAACATAGCCGATGCGTCGGCCGATCACCGCCTCCGGGAGTGTGGCAATTTCAAGCCCGCCGATCGTGATCCGTCCGCTCGTGGGCTGGATCAGGCGGGCGAGCAACAGTGCGAGTTCGTTTTTTCCGCTGCCGCTCTGTCCGACAACCGCGATGTGCTGATTGATCGGGACCGTGAAGCTGACGCCGTCGAGGATGCGACTGCTGTCATCTTCGGCGAGCGATAGGTTGGCGACGGTGATCTCGCCGGTGAGCGGCGGCAGCTTTTCGGGCTCGGCCAGCTGCAGGCGGGCGTCCAGCATCCCCGGCGGCTGAAACTGCTCGACGATCTGCTCGTACTTGATCCTCGAATCCTCCTTGGTTTGGTAAAAGTCGAGCAGTTCCTTCCAAGGCGAGGCCAGATCCTTGTACGCCGCGAGCACCGCAACCAGCGCGCCGAAGGAGAGGTTCCCCCGGATCACGAGATAGCCGCCGATCGAATAGAAAAAGAAAGGTGTAAGCTGCGCGATAAAATTATTAAGAAATTTTATAAAGAATTTCCTCTGATAAATCTCAAATCTTATATCATAAATGGTACCCAGCAAATATGCGAAGCTGCTTAGCTGAAGTTTGACGGAATCATTGGAATGTATGTCGACAATGCCGGACGCCGATTCCTGAAGGCGGTCAGCAACTTCTCGAATCGTGCGGACCCGGCGTCTTCCTAATTGATTTACTTTACGCTGCAGTTTCGGGATCAGATAGCCTTGCAGCGGGTAGAGGGCGACGGCCGCCGCGCCCAGTACCGGATCCTGCATGAACATAAAAAAGACGATCGTCAGCAGCGTCCCTCCCTGGAATGCCGGCGTCGCGAACGCATCGCCGATAAATCCGCCCAGGGATTCACATTCCGAGGTCACCATCGGTATGATCTGGGCCGACGAGGTTCTGCTGAACTGAGCGAGGGGGAAGCGCAGCATCCGATGATACAGCTGAAACCGCAGGCGGCGCAGCATCCGCTCTCCCAATCGCCCTTTGAACGTATTTATAAAATATTTGAACGCCCCGTTTATAAATACGAGTACCAGGAACACTCCGCACAGTATCAATAGATAACTGATTTGATCGAGGTTGAATCCAAAAATAGTTTGAGGAAATTGTCTGCCGCCGATCGCATGATTGATGATCGTTTTCGGCAGCGCGAGCGAAAAATAAAGCACGGGGAAGGAAATGAGAGTAAGCAACAAAAGCAGCAATTGGTGGGTCAGGCTATGCTTGAGGATGAACCGATAAATCGTCGGCTCGAGCGCGTTGGGGTCGCCCGCTTGCGCCTCCGGCGGCGTTTCTACGGGCGGCGCGGTGGCGCGTCTGCGCGGACCCGGAAACAGCCGCACTGCCGCGCGCGGCGGCTGAAGCGCCCCGTCGGCGGGGGTCGCCAAAGCCGCCGTTCCCTCAAGCGTGGTGCCCTTCATGAAAAGATCATTTCGTGATGCCCGGCGTTATGCAATAGTTGGTTCGCATGGTTAAAATGAGAGGCGCCTCGTGACCGTTCGCCGTCACCATAAGCGGGTGCTGATCTATAGCCACGACAGCTTCGGACTTGGGCATTTGCGCCGTTGCCGGGCAATAGCGCACTCACTGGTCGATGCCGACCCGGCCGTGTCGATCCTGATCCTCTCGGGCTCTCCGATTATTGGCAGCTTTGATTTCCGCTCGCGCGTCGATTTTGTCCGCGTGCCCGGGGTCATTAAGCTGCGCAACGGGGAATATGTGACGCTGAACCTGCATATCGATATCGAACAGACGCTCGCTATGCGTTCCTCGATAATCCAGCACACTGCCGACATCTTCGATCCCGACCTGCTGATCGTCGATAAGGAGCCTCTGGGTTTGCGCGGTGAAGTGCGGGACACTCTCGACCTGCTGCAGCGGCGCGGGACCGCCCTCGTGCTCGGGCTGCGCGATGTTATGGATGACCCCGAGGCACTCGAGAACGAGTGGGAGCGCAAGCACGCGGTTCCTGCCTTGAACGAATATTACGACGATATTTGGGTTTACGGCTTGCCCCAGATCTGCGACCCGCTGGCGGGCCTTTCGGTGCCGCAGAGTGTGCGCCGGCGAGTGAGCTACACCGGCTACCTGCTGCGCACGGCAGGTGAATTGGATCTCGCGCAGGAACTTACCGATTTTATCGACGGCGATTTCCTGCTGGTCACACCAGGAGGCGGTGGAGACGGGGAGCGCCTGATCGACCTGGTGCTGTCGGCTTACGAGATCGACAGCGATCTCCCTTACTCCGCACTGCTTGTCTTCGGCCCGTTTATGCTGCCCGAGCAGCGAGCGGCTTTCGCTGCCCGTGCCGCCCGGCTCGGCAATGTCCGGACGATGACATTTGACGCGCGGCTCGAAAGCCTGATGGCGAAGGCCGCCGGCGTGGTTGCGATGGGCGGCTACAACACGTTTTGCGAAATCCTCTCGTTCGACAAGCGGGCGCTGATCGTGCCGCGAACGGCGCCGCGGCGCGAGCAGCTCATCAGGGCCAGGCGGGCAGCCGAACTGGGCCTCCTGGCGATGCTGTCGGAAGAGGAGGGGCGCGATCCCCGCGTAATGGCTGCGGCGCTTCGCAGGCTCCCGCGGCAACCCTTACCCTCGGCGGTCAGGATTCCCGGCCTGCTCGACGGCATGCCCGCCGTGAACCGCCTCGCCCGGGCGTGGCTGGACCGGGGACGCGACGGCTGCTTCGCAGCCCGCGCACGCTTCG
>JAFMSA010000780.1 GCA_017353855.1 Alphaproteobacteria bacterium | reverse complement strand
CGGGCGCATCCCTGAGAGTTCGAGGCGCAGCGTAGCGTCAACCTTTTGGGCATGGCCTGGTCTGCTTGGTCGGCCATGCGTTGTTGCACTTAGTCCAGACGCTGCACGGGAACTCTCCAGCGTCGCCGCCGAAAAGCAACTCGCCGCCGCCGTCCGGGTCCTCGAGCGTCTGTCTTCGACAGACCAAACAGTCGCGGGCCAGCTTTTGTCGCCGGGACCGGAGAGATTCCCGGTTCGGCGAAATTTCATCCCGGCTGGGAGGCGGGTCATCCCGGCTCTGGACGCCGCGCGATTTATCCCGCAACCATCTGACCTGGTTTGACTTTTATGGCAACGAAAGTAACGGGTCTGCGGGGAAGACCACAATTCCCGGCAGGACGGGAATGACGGTGGACGCGAAGGCTTGACAGCGCGCCACTCGCGCGCGGAGATGCGCTGGAGGAGGAACCGACCATGCTCGACGGCTATATCTACAACGGTCTGCGCACACCCTTCGGCCGCCATGCCGGCGCGCTCGCCAAAATGCGGCCTGACGACATGCTCGCCGCCGTCGTGTCCGAGGTCGTCAAGCAGAGCCCGTTCGATCCGGAAAAGATCGAGGATGTCGTGGTCGGCTGCGCCAATCAGGCCGGCGAGGACAGCCGGTGCGTGGCACGCCATGCCGGTCTCCTGGCAGGACTGCCGATTGAGGTCGCGGGGTCGGTGCTGCAGCGCAATTGCGGCAGCGGCCTCAACGCAATCGTCATGGCCGCACAGGCCGTCACCTGCGGCGAAGGCGAGGTCATCGTCGCCGGCGGGGTCGAAAGCATGAGCCGCGCGCCTTTCGTGATGAACAAGGCCGAGGCGCCGTTCAGCCGTGACGGCCGGATCTACGATTCGACGATCGGCGCACGCTTTGCGAACCCCAAGCTCGAGCGCCAGTTCGGTACCGATACGATGCCCGAGACCGCCGACAATCTGGCGCGCGACTATCAGATCACACGCGAGGCGTGTGACGTCTTTGCCGAGGCTTCGCAGCGCAAATACGCCGCGGCGAAGGCACACGGCTTTTTCGAGGGGGAGATCCACGCCGTCGAGATACCAGGCGGCCGCGCGGGGCCGGTAACGGTGGCCGAGGACGAGCATCCGCGGCCGCAGACCGACCTTACCGCACTTTCGCGGCTGAAGCCGCTGCAGGAAGGCGGCGTGACGACCGCCGGCAACGCCTCCGGCATCAACGACGGCGCCGTGGCGATGATCGTCGCCAGCCGCAGGGCCGGTGACGCCGCCGGCGCCGAGCCGCTCGCGCGGGTATGCGCCAGCGCCGTCGCCGGGGTACCGCCGCGAATCATGGGGATCGGTCCGGTCGCCGCGTCGAAGAAGGCGCTCGCACGCGCCGGGCTTAGCCTTACCGAGATCGATGTTATCGAAATCAACGAGGCCTTTGCCGCGCAGGTGTTAGCCTGCCTGCAGGGTCTCGGATTGCCCTTCGACGACAGTCGGGTCAACATGAACGGCGGCGCGATCGCCGTCGGCCACCCTCTGGGAGCGTCGGGCCCGCGCATCGCTTTGACCGCCGCCCGCCAACTCCAGCGTACGGGCGGCCGCTACGCGCTCGTGACGATGTGCGTCGGCGTCGGGCAGGGCATCGCGGCTGTGCTCGAACGGGTCTGAGCTAGCCTTAGCAAGACGCGGGGCAAGTCTCGCCTCGAGGGCGGGGAGGATAGCCAGCCGTCTGGACGGCTTAAATGCGACCGTTTCGTCCGGCCGGTTGCGCACAAGGGCCTGCAACTGCCCGCGCAATGATCGGCGCGATGCGATCCGCGCGACTGGCGGACCCCTCCCGCGACGGACGGCCTCGCGTGCTGACGGTCTGCGAGGGGGAGCGGCTCTGCCAATCCCCTCGCGATGAGGCTCGGAGCGGATCGTCCGCCGAAGAGGGAAGACCCGTGGACAAGGCCGCCGCTGACCTACCCGCTGCGCAATGCGATGGCGAGAGCCGCGGAGTGTTTCCGGAATGCGCCTCAGAACCTTGGGCTTCAGCCTCAGGGCGGTTCAGCAATCACTTTTGTTCGGTCGGGGCCTCCCCAGATAGGAAAGGAGGCCATGACTGTCATTCCGACTTTCGCTACGCGCCCGAGCTTTCTCGGTCTCGAGCGTACGAGTAACAACGCGGCGATCTGCATCGCCGGCGTCCCGTTTGATCTCGGCACCTCGAACCGGCCAGGCGCACGGTTCGGGCCCGCCGCGATCCGTCAGGCCAGCCGTATGCTCGTCGACGGTGACCACCCGGCCTCCTGGGTCGAGATCGAGAAGCTCGATCTCGCCGATATCGGCGATTTCCGCATTGCGCATGGCGACATCGCGGGAACCCTCGTCAAGATAGAAGAGCAGGCCGCAGCGATTTCGCATCTGGTCGCGCTCGGCGGCGACCACACGGTTACGCTCGCGCTGCTGCGCGCGCTTGCGCGCCGCAAAGGACGCGTCGGGCTCGTTCATTTTG
>JAFMSA010000186.1 GCA_017353855.1 Alphaproteobacteria bacterium | reverse complement strand
GCAGTGATCACCGAAGAGATTGAGCGCCATCGCGACCTGGCGCACCGGCTTCAGGACAGCATCGCAGTATGACCGTGTCGGATGATGACGATTCCGTGCAACTCCTGCACCTCCTGGGCCACCTGTACAGTCAGCATGGCCAGACCAAGCGTGGAGTCATCCTGCTGCTCATCGCGGCCCGGCTCGCTCCTGAAAGCGCCAGCATCTGGGCCACCCTTGCCCACGCGTTCCTGGCCGATGGCGCTCCGGACCGGGCGATCGTGGCGATAGGGCGCGTGCGGCAGATGAGCGAGTCCGACGATCCTGCGGTCGACCTCCTGATGAGCCGCGCCTTGTGGGCAAGCGGCCGGCCGCTCGAGGCGCGGCGTTGCTTCCGTGACTTTCTCGAACGCAGCAGTCAGCCATGAGCTTGACCGAGAGGATCTCACAGGCGCTGATCGTTGCTTCCCGGCGTGGCGACCTCGCGATCGCCACCATCGTGCTCGTCGCGATCGTGATGATGATCGTCCCGCTGCCAACGCCCCTCGTCGACGTGCTGATCACCGCCAACATCGCGGCAAGCGTTCTGATCCTGCTGATCGCGTTCTATATCGCCGAGCCGCTGGATCTCTCAGCGCTGCCTTCGCTTGTGCTTCTGGCGACGCTGTTCCGGCTCGCCATCACCATATCGACCGCACGACTGATCCTGCTGCAGGCGGATGCCGGCGAGATCATCAGTGCGTTCGGCAGCTTCGTCGTCGGCGGCAACATTGCCGTCGGACTGGTCGTGTTCCTCATCATTACGGTGGCGCAATTCGTCGTCATCACCAAGGGTGCCGAACGTGTCGCCGAGGTAGCCGCGCGCTTCACCCTCGACGCGCTTCCCGGCCGGCAGATGAGCATCGACGGCGACCTGCGCGGAGGCGACATCGACCGCATCGAGGCACGGCGGCAGCGCGGACGGCTGACCCAGGAGAGTCACCTCTACGGCGCCATGGACGGCGCGATGAAGTTCGTGAGGGGAGACGCGATCTCCAGTATCATCATCATTGCCATCAACCTGATCGGCGGCCTCGCGATCGGCACGATGCAGCACGAACTGTCGCTTTCCCAGGCGATCGAAACCTATTCCCTGCTGACGGTCGGTGACGGGCTTGTCGCGCAGATTCCGGCTCTGCTGGTTTCCGTTGCGGCCGGCACCGTGGTCACGCGCGTCGGCACCATCGACAAACTTGATCTCGGAACCGAGATTCTCCAGCAGATGGTGGGTGAGCCGCGCGCATTGTTTCTGGCCGGTGCGATTCTGCTTGCGCTCGCCTGGATTCCGGGATTTCCGTGGCCTGCTTTCGTGATCCTGGCAGCGCTCTTCGCGGCGGGAGGTTACGTTATCTATCGGCGCACGGCGAGCGCCTCCACACCGGCCGCAGCGGCCCCGCAGGTCGCGGGCGCGCACGATCAGGCCGCGTTGCCGCAACCGGGGGGCGCGACCAGCGTCGAGGCGACGCCCGCACGCTACAGGCTCGCTGCGATTGTCGGCCGCGAACTCGGGCAGCGCGTGCAGGTGGAACACTTCAATCGCGAGACAGCGCGGGTGCGCCAATCGCTGGCGGCCGATCTCGGCATGGATCTGCCGGCGATCGCGCTGCGCGCGGATGACAGCCTCGAGCCTCATCACTTCAGGATAGAGCTTGAGGGCGTGCCAATACTCGACTCCGCCATTCCCCCGGATGCTCTCCTAGCCGAAAGCGACGCCGTGGACCTTGAACTTCTCGCGATTCCCTACGCTGAAGGTCCGCGCATCGGCAACCGGCGCCCGGCGATGTGGGTCGAGCAGCGCTATCAGCCCACGCTTGCTGCGGCGGGCATTGAAGCATTGGTCCCGGTGCAGGTGCTCGCCCTATGGCTGGCGTATACGTTGCGGCGCTACGCGACGCAGTTCCTCGGCATCCAGGAAACGCGCGAAATCGTGGTGCGGACGGAGAGGGAATATCCGGAGCTGACGAAGGAAGCCCAGAAGATCACGACGCTGCAAAAAATCGCTGAGATACTGCGCCGTCTGCTTGACGAAAATGTCCCTGTCGGCAACATGCGGATTATCCTTGAAGCCGTGGTCGAATGGGGACCGCGGGAACAGGATACGATCCTGCTTGTGGAGTACGTCAGAATCGCGCTGCGGAGGCAGATCTGCTTTCGCTGCGCCGATCGCAACCGGGTGATTGTGGCGTACATGCTTGAGCGGTCGGTAGAGGAGACATTGCGCTCGGCGGTGCGCTCTTCCGCAGCGGGGGCATTTCTCAGCCTTCCTGACGCCGCAACCCGGCCCTTTGTGGAGCGGATCAAGCGGGCGCTTGCCGCCGCACCGGACAAGTCTCCGGTCGTTCTTACGTCCATGGATGTGCGCCGGCATGTGCGCAGCATTCTTGTTCGCAACGATCTGGACGTCGCGGTCTTGTCGTACCAGGAACTGGCACCGGAGTTCAGCGTGCAGCCGCTTGCGGCCTCCGTCGAGGCGCCGCACGGGGAGAGCATCAGCGTCGCCGCTGAGGCGGCCGAGTGAATGGAGAGTGTGTTCCGGGAGAGTAGCCGACGGGCGGCTTACCGAAGGTCAACCGGGGGTAAGATGGTGATTTGGACGTCGACGTTGCGGCTGCCATCCGCAGCGACGGACAAGGGGCGGCCGCGGCTGGCCGCGGTAGTCACGTCGGGGGGGTGGCTCGCCGGAGCGGGCTTGTGGCTCGCGGCGCTGCTGGTCATGCCCGGGCCGGGCAACGCCCAGTCTGCCGAGCCTGCCGTGCAGAACGTCGCGCCCGGCGGGGCCGGCATCGACCTGACCGTCGGCCAGGGGCGTCTTGTTCATTTTGACGGACCGGTTGATTCGGTCTTCCTTGCCGACCCGACGATCGCGGATGTGAAGGTCGTCGCCGCCGATGTCGTCTATGTGTACGCCAAGAGGACCGGCATGACCAACCTGATCGCCAAGTCGGAAGACCAGAAAGTTCGCGCATCGGTGCAGTTTCGCGTCGTCACCAATGCGCAGCCGGTAAACGACGCCATGCACAGGCTGCAACCGACGACGATGACGGAAATCTCGATCCTCGGCGAACGGGTGGCGGCAACCGGCAAGACGCGCAAGATCGAAGAAGCCATCGACGCCCAGAATGCCGTCGACACCTTTTCGCCGCCCTCGCAGCCTCCGATCAACAATACGACGATCGAAGGTTCCCAGCAGGTCAATATCCGCGTTCGTTTCGCCGAGGTGTCGCGTACGGAACTGCAGTCGCTTGGCTTCGACTGGAAGGTCTTCGGAGGGGCCGGCGCCAGCACCGTCGGCACATTGGGCGGCAAGGTCGATATCGAAGTCCTCATCGAGGCGTTGCGTCGCAGCGGCGTCCTCAACATCCTCGCAGAACCAAATCTGACCGCCGTAAGTGGCCAGACGGCGAACTTCCTCGCCGGAGGTGAAATACCGATTCCGATCGCGGAGCCGGGCGGCGTCATGCAGGTGACGTACAAGCAGTTCGGTGTTTCGCTCGATTTCACGCCGACGATCATCGCAACCGACCGCATTGCGCTGCATGTGCGTCCGCAGGTGAGCGCGGTTGTGCAGCTTGGCGATTTCAAGGTCGGCAACGTCACGCTGCCGACTTTCACGGTGCGGCGAGCGGATACGACGGTCGAGGTTGCGAGCGGCGAGACATTCGCAATCGCGGGCCTTTTGCAGCGGCAGATGACGCAGGAACTCGACAAGCTTCCAGGACTGGGGGACCTGCCGGTGCTGGGGGCCGTCTTCAGCTCGGAACGGTTTCGCCGCAATGAAACCGAGCTCGTCATCCTGATCACGCCTTATCTGGTGAAGCCGACGCAAGGCCGAAGATTGACGACCCCCCTCGACCGGCCGGCGCCGCCCGCCGCTCTTCCTCCTCCGATCCCGGAGGCCAGCAACGCCGGACCGGTATCGTCCGGTCTCATCATGAAATGACGCAAAGGAATATGTCCATGTCTTTCCCGTTCCTTCGCCTGGGCGCTGTCCTGCTCGCAGCCGCGGCTCTGCCAGCCTGCGCGCAGCTTCCGCCGGATTATTCCGCGGACTATGTTCAGGTGCCGGTCATGTCGCGGAATCATCCGGATCGCGTGAGCCACTACGAGCTGGTGCCCAAAGCCTGCCTCGTACCCGACCCGACCGACACCGGACTCGGCGGTTCGCGGCTGCCTCCGGGGTGCGCCAACAATGCCAACCTGCTTGCCATGGCCGAGCGCAAGAAGGACGTCATCAAAGGACGAAAGCTCGGCGACGCACCGGCAGCTCCCTCGGCGCGGGCGGCGCAGAAATACATATACGGAACGTCCGGTACCTTGGGCGTCGGGACCGGGACGTCAACCGCGCCCGCAACCAGTCCGTCAACCCCGCCTGCGACACCGCCCGGAACCTCAACCGAAGTCGCCGCATCGCCGGCACGGTAAGAGCGGCCTTCGACGGACGCGACGGCTCGCCGTTCAACCCTGTATGGTTCCCAGGGCGTGAGCGCGCGTAACCGGGTTGGTGATATGGCGAATCGAAGCGGCACGGCCGAAAAGCGCGTTGAATGCTGACTGAGAAAGGTCATCCGGCGCAACCGCTCTGGCATCGCGGGGACTGCTTCCAATGATGCCGAGAACGATGACGAGATTGCGCCGATGAAGGGGCTTGGCGGCCGGCGATGTCGCGATCTTATTTACCAGACTCGCGGCCTTGTCGGATTCTTCCGCGAGCGCTGCGGCAAGCGCGAGATTAGTGGTGATATCGATATCGTCGGGTGCAAGTCCGAGTCCTCTTTCGAAGGTCTGCTGCGCCTCGGAGAACCTTCCTGCCATGGTCAGCGCAACCCCGAGGCGATTATAGGCAGCGCCGGTATTGACGAGGGGTGCCGCCTTGGCGAGCGCGGCGAGGCCGCTTTCGAGACTTCCGCGTTGCACGAGCACGGCGCCAAGACCCAGTTGCGCCTCGCCATTGTTGGGATCGGCCGCGAGTGCAGTGCGATAGGCCTTCGCGGCCTCGGTAAACCGTCTGGCTCGTGCGTAGGCATCGCCGAGCTGCACGTAGGCCGCCGGCGAATGGCCCGACACGTTGACCGCTTGGTCATAAAGGACAAGGGCTGTATCCTCGCTGCCGTGCGTCTCCACGTCACGGGCCATCCGGATGAGTTCGTCGGACTTCTCGTTGCCGCCGGTGGCCGTGCCGGGAGGATTGGCCAGGTTGGCGCATCCGGCGACTCCAGTCAGCAACAGGATCGCGCTCAATCTGACGGTCATCCCATGCCTCCGATGCCACGTTCGCCACGGCGTACATCATATGACGCTGCCGGGGGAATACCACCATGAAAGACGAAACCGAAGAGAAATCACTTCCAGCCTCGCAGAAGAAACTCCGAGACGCCCGCCGCAAGGGGCAAGTGTCCCACAGCCGCGATCTGATTTCGGGCTTCACGCTGACGCTGATGTTGATTTATCTCTGGCTGGCTTGGCCCCGATTGGGAGACCGCGTGGTCGAACTGCTCAATGCCGTCTCCTCGTTCGTTGAGCTTCCATTTGCCCAAGCCGCCGGCCACGCGATCCAGCTTTCCCTCGAGGTGCTGCTTCTGACGAGTCTGCCGCTGATCGTCATCCTCGTAGCCGGAGATCTCGTTGCCGGCATCGTCGGCACGCTCGGACCGGTGTTCTCGTTCGAGCCGGTGAAGCCCAAATTCGAACGCATCAATCCGGCGGATGGGTTCAAACGGATTTTCTCGATTCGCAATGTGGTCGAATTTGCCAAGAGCGCGATCAAGACTGCCGTATTGGGGACGGCGTTCTTCCTGATCCTCCGCGGCGCCGTTCAGCCGCTGTTCGAGATACCTGTCTGCGGCGCGTGGTGCCTCTCCACTGCCGCCATGGAGGCGGCAAAGCCGCTCGCCGCCACCGCGGCGGTCGCCTTCATGGCCGTAGGCATTTTCGATCTGCTGATTCAGCGCCAGCTCTTCCTGCGCGACATGCGCATGACGCGCACCGAGAACAAGCGGGAGAGAAAGGACCTTGAAGGCGATCCGCTCATTCGCCGCGAGCGCCGCCGGCGCGTGCTGCAGACCGCAGGCCGCCTCGCCCGCGTCGGCGTCTCGCGCGCGGTCATCGCGATCATGCACGGCGATCAGGTCGTCGGCCTGCGCTACCGGACCGGCGAAACGGCGGTACCGTTCGTCGTGTGCAAGGCCGAGGGGGAAGCGGGGGTGGCCATGCTCGCGGAGTTGCGGGAACGCGCAATCCCCATTGTCGATGATGCGGAATTCGTCGCCGGCCTCGCGGCACGGCACGGGGTCGGTGACATGATCGACGCTGAGTTCTTCCAGGCCGCAGCCCGCGCCTTGGTACGTGCAGGCGTGACCTGACGCGGCACAGGCGAAGCGGGGATGACCGCGGGCGCGCGGCCTAACTGGCCGACGCGCCTACGTGACCGTCCTTGGCGTCGGCGCGGGTTTCAAGCGTATCGAGAGCGATGCGCACCATGTCTGCCTTGTGGCGGAGGTGGCGCCGTGCGATCCCCGCGAATCGCGCCCCGTCCCTGTCTTCGAGCGCCGTCATCATCGCCTCGTGGTCGGCGACCGCGTCGGCCCATTGCGGCGGCACCTTTGGGGTCACGAAGAAGATGCTGCGCAGACGCATCTGAAGCATATTGTAGATGTCGCTCAGCGCCTTGTTTCCCGCCGCCTCGAAAATGGAATCATGTATGACGCGATTGATTTCGCTGTAGGATTGCTGGTTACCGGAGCGGTAATGTTCAACGAGCTGTGTATGCATCTCCCGGATTCTCGCGAGTTCGTCGGCCTTGAAGTTCGCGCATGCAAGCTCTCCGGCGAGCGACGCGAGTATTCCGAGAACCGGAACAATTTCTTCCATCTCCTTGCGCGTGACATGGACGACCCGGGCGCCCTTGTTGGGAAGAAGGCATACCAGTCCTTCGACGGAAAGAACCTTGAGCGCCTCCCGCAACGGTGTGCGCGATACGCCGAAAAGATCGCACAGGCGGGACTCCGGAATGCGGCTCCCGGGGACGAGCTCGCCGTCCATGATCATCTTCCGCAGCAACGTGACCAGCTCATTGTGCAGCGTTTTGCGGGGAATGGCTGGTTGGCGCATGGCTATTCCGCACCCCTGAGACTCGATAAGCCGGTAATGCCGCCGGGTGTAGGAGCCCCGCAAAGTCTTTGTGTCTGACAGCAAAGCACCTATATGCGACACTACCGTAACAGCGGCACGAAGTGACCAAGGCCGCGCGACGGCATGGCGTGGGCGAAATTGTGTCTCAAGGCGAAGCCGGGATGACGTTTGAGGGGGACCAGAAAGAGGCCGTCCGGATTGCGGACGGCGGGGTTCTCGCCGGGGCCACGGAAGGTGACCGGCATCAGCGAGGTGCGCCAGTCGAAGCGAGGTGCGCCAGCCCAAGCCATCGAGATGACATTGGTGGCTTGCCCAAGTCACACGGCACGAGTCACCGGCCCAAATCACCGGCCCAAATCACCGGCCCAAGTCACCGGCCCAAGTCACCTCGCGGCTCAAGTCACTGGCTCAAGTCACCGGCTCAA
>JAFMSA010000779.1 GCA_017353855.1 Alphaproteobacteria bacterium | reverse complement strand
CGAGGCGCGAGGCCGAAGAGGAGGCCGAGCTCACCGGCAAGGGGAAGCCGGCTACCGGCGGCGGTTGATCGGCTGCGGCCGGCTGGACGCGCCGAGCCCCGCCCGCTATATGCCGCGTCATCGTTGTAGCTGTCCCGTAATCATCGCCGGGCTTGACCCGGCATCCAGGAGATGCCCGGCCCGGGCATAACGCCAGTCGATGCACGATCTTAGATGGATCCGCGACCATGCCGCGGAATTCGACCGGGGTCTCGCGCGGCGAGGCCTGCCGCCGGCTGTCGACAGGATTCTGACGCTCGATCGCGCGTGGCGCGCCGCAGAGACCCGTGTCCAAGAGGCTCAGGCAAGGCGCAACCGGCTCGCCCGGGAGATCGGGGCGGCCAAGAAGCGAGGCGACCCTGTCGAGCTGTTGTTGCGCCAGAGCAATGAGGACAAAGATACCGAGACGAGCGCGGGCGCCGAGGCCACACGGCTGCGCTCAGAGATCGACGACATCCTCACGGGCCTGCCGAACCTGCCGGCGGCGGAGGTGCCGGACGGACCGGACGAGACGGCGAACCGGGTCCTGTACCATCACGGCGAACCGCCTCGTTTCGACTTTACCCCGTTATCCCATGAGGCGATCGGCGAGCGGCTCGGGATGATGGATTTCGCGCGAGCCGGCAAGCTCTCCGGGTCGCGTTTTGTGCTGCTGCGTGGAGCGCTCGCCAGGCTGGAGCGGGCGCTCGGTCAGTTCATGCTGGATCTTCACACCACCGAGTTTGGTTATTCCGAGGTATCGCCGCCGTTGCTCGTTCGCGACGAGGCCGTCTTTGGCACCGGCCAGCTGCCGAAATTTGCGGAGGATTTGTTCCGCACCACCGATGGCTACTGGTTGGTCCCGACCGCCGAGGTGCCGCTGACCAACCTTGTGGCCGGCGAACTTCTGGACGAGAGTGCCCTGCCGCTGCGATTGACGGCGTGGACCCCATGCTTCCGCTCGGAAGCGGGTGCGGCGGGCAAGGACACCCGCGGCATGATCCGGCAGCATCAATTCGAAAAGGTCGAGCTCGTCTCGATAACCCGGCCCGAGGACTCGGCAGCGGAGCACGAGCGAATGACCGCCTGCGCGCAGGAGGTGCTCAAGCGTTTGGGCCTTGCCTATCGTGTCGTCGTGTTGTCGACCGGCGACATGGGGTTCGCGGCGCAGAAGACTTACGATATCGAGGTCTGGCTGCCCGGGCAGGGGACCTATCGCGAGATCTCGAGCTGTTCGAATTGCGGGGCTTTCCAGGCGCAGCGCATGAAGGCACGCTATCGACCCGCCGGAGGCAAGGGCACGTTGCCTGTGCATACCCTCAACGGATCCGGCCTTGCGATCGGCCGGACCCTGATCGCAATCCTCGAGAATTTTCAGCGCCACAACGGGACGGTCGTGATCCCTGCGGTGCTGCGATCCTATATGGGTGAGCAGGAGGCCATCGAACCGGCCGGGTAACTCGGCGGACCGGCAAAGCCCGCAATCACGCAATCTGCCCGTCGGGGGTCAAACTGCCCGGCGGGTTTGTCGACCGAGGTGCGGATCGCGGCGCCCGGGCAGAATGCGGCGCCGGTCGGGGCTTACCCCGCCGCCTGCCGCCGGTCACGCGAATGGCCAAGCTCGCCAGTGCGTGGACGCTACGGCGAGCCATTGTATAATGCCGGCAGTGGGCAGCACTGATGCGACCACGAACCTGAACTGGTTCCGTCGAGATCACATCCCGCTCGCGTCTCTTCAAGAAGGTCTTCGGGTGACGGCTCGGTCCAGCGATCCCGCCGCTCTGGGATTGATCCAGAAAAAACTGCGTCTGCTGATGGAACTGCGCGGGGCCGGAATCGCCGATACGCGGGTGCTCGCGGCGATCGAGAGGGTTCCGCGAGAGAAATTTGTCGCCGCGTCGTTTGAGGGCCAAGCCTACGACAATGTGGCTCTGCCGATCGGCAACGGGCAAACCTTGAGCCAACCCTATGTCGTGGCGTTGATGACCGAGAAGCTCGAACTCGGCGAGCGGCAAAACGTGCTCGAGATCGGCACCGGCTCGGGTTACCAAACCGCTGTTCTGGCGGTCCTTTGCCGCCGGGTTTTTTCAATCGAGCGGCACCGCGAACTGTTGCGTGAGGCGGAGCGACGTTTCGAAGAGCTGCACCTGCGCAATGTCGTGTGCCGATTCGGGGATGGCACTAGAGGGTGGCCGGAGCAGACCCCCTACACCCGGGTCATCGTGACGGCCGCGGCTCCCGAATTGCCGGCAACCCTGGTCGATGGGCTCGCGCCGGGCGGAATCCTCGTAGCGCCGGTCGGCCAGGATCGCCGTGACCAGCAGCTCGTGCGGGTGCGTCGCGACAGCAACCGATTTTTTACCGAGGATCTCGGGCTGGTGCGGTTTGTGCCTCTTGTCACCGGGTTGCCGCGGCGCCAGGCTGGCCAACGCTTGACATAATTCCGGCCTAGCTTACCAACTAGC
>JAFMSA010000185.1 GCA_017353855.1 Alphaproteobacteria bacterium | reverse complement strand
CGACGAAAACCGCCCCGTCGAAGACATAGACGCAGACGGCATGATCCGGCGGAACCGGTACGGCGACGGACGCGCCCGGCGCGAAGGTCCAATGGAGGAAGCCGATCGGCGTGCGGGTCGCGATGACCGCTCTTGCCCCTAGTGCCTCGCCGGCGATCACCCGTACCAATGCCAAGCTATCCGGTGTCGCCGGCTCGGGGATTGCGGCGCGCGGGATCTCCTGATAATGCGGCGCTGCCATCTTGTGTCGCGCCGGCAGGTTCACCCAGATCTGGAAGCCGTGCATCCTGCCGCCGCGCTGCTGCATCCTATGCGACGGCATTTCCGAGTGCACAATGCCGCGCCCGGCCGTCATCCACTGCACGTCGCCGGGCCCTAGCAGGCTGCGGTGGCCAGCCGAATCTTCGTGCTCCATTTCGCCATCGAGCACATAGGTCACGGTCTCGAATCCGCGGTGCGGATGATCGGGAGCGCCGATGGCCTCCCCGGGCCCGTAATCGACCGGCCCCATCTCGTCGAGGAGAAGAAATGGGTCAGCATGGCGCAATCCCCCGCTCGGGAACGGGCGGCGCACGATGAAGCCGCCGCCCTCGCGCTGGCGATGTGCTGTGACGATTTTCCCGACCTGACGCGCGTTGTCGGTTCCTGTGCTCATCAAATTCTCCCGGGCTTGCGGGCGGTTAGGCCGCCCGACGAGTCGCGAACGGCGTCACGACGGAGGGAATGGCAGCCAAGGCGGCCCGCATCGCTGCTTCGTGCGGTTCCGGCCCAAGGGCAAGACCCTCGGCGCGCACGATCTCGATGTCCTCGATCCCCATAAAGGCGAACACCGCGCTCAGATACTTCTCCTGAAAGTCATTCGCCTCAAACGGCATGCCCGACGCGTAAAGGCCGCCGCGCGACGAGACGACGATTACCTTCTTCCCACCCGCGAGGCCCTGAGGTCCGCTCTCGCTGTAACGGAAGGTTTTGCCGGCAATCGCGATGCGGTCGATCCATGCCTTGAGTTGGCTCGGGATGCCAAAGTTGTACATCGGTGCGCCGATGACGACGATATCGGCGCTAAGGAACTCGTCGAGCGCGTCCCCGCCCCCTTCGTCTGCGATCCCTATCGCACCAGCGGGCGCATTCGCCGGTCGGACTGTGGGGAGGCGCTTGCTGTCCAGATGCGGGATCGGGTTGGTATCGAGATCGCGCCGGATCACTTCGAGACCGGGGATTGCCGCTTTCAGCGCCGCGACCAAAACCGCAGAAAGCTGGCGCGAAGCCGAGGCAGAGCCGGTAATGCTGGAGTCGATGTGAAGGAGTTTCATGGTCTTCGTCCCTGGTCAAGGTTTGTGACCTGGACGAGATATGAGACCATCGCCATATCTCAAGAACGCAACCCGATACGACCAGGGCATACCGAGATGACCGCTGTGACGCTCCATCCGCTGCATCGGGACTGTCAGAAGGTCAGCCAGATGCTCGCTCGCCTCGGCGAGAAATGGAGCATGCTCGTCGTGATGTTGCTGCGGGACGGGCCGCGCCGCTTTAACGATATCAAGCGGAATACTGGCGGCATCTCGCAGCAGATGTTGACCCGGACCTTGCGCGGCCTCGAACGGGACGGAATGCTGACCCGAACAATCCACCCGACCAGCCCGCCGCAGGTAGAATATCAACTGACCGAAATGGGCCTTTCGCTGTCCGAGCCGGCTTCAGCGTTTGGTCAATGGGTGCAAGAGCATTTGGCGGAAATCGATGCAGCGCGAGATCAGTTCGATCAGCGCGTGATATCCGAAAAAGCAGTGGGGTAGCTTATGTCCGCAAGCTGCGTAGTTCGGCGCGGCACGCCTCGCCAAAATCCTTCAGTGCATCGGGTGGCTGATCTCCGCGAATCCTCTCGCGCAATTCATCGAATGATGTTGCCGCCGATCGACGCCATGTTGCGCAGCTGGCCTGAGGCCGAGGCCAGCAACGCCTCGGCAATTACGGGAAAGCGCCGGCGCACCTCGCGGTCGGCCGCCACGTCGCTCATGCGGGCAAGCGCGCCGATCCGCAGGCCGCCCTCCGGCAGCGCCGCGATCTGCGCCATGCCGGGCAGAGCGTTGATATCGAGCAGCCGCTCGGGATGCGCCGCACGGTCCTTCATAAGCCCGATCAGGTCGGTGCCGCCGGCGATTGAAGGCGAGATGCGGGTCGTGCGCATGGGCGGCGATCGCGGCCGCCGCATCGTCGGCCCGCGAAAGCGTGAAGGGATGCACGGTTCAGCTCCTCCGCGCCGCGTCGGCGACCGCGTCGACGATGTTCGGTAGCAGGCGCAGCGGCAAAGGTTGCCGCTCATCCGCTCGCGGATTTCCGCACCCGAGCTTGACCGAGGTGCGTAGACGCATCGGATATCCAAACGGATCGGCGGGCGTCTCGCCGCCATATTTGAGTGCCAGCAAAGTCTGCGGATGCAGCGCCGACGCCATGTCGCTGCTGCTCGGATAGTTGTCTGCTGCCTTGAAGGCGACGTATTTGGCCCGGAGGTCCGCGCCGACACGTTCGAGGAAGAGGCGCAGCGGGACGCCGGTCCAACCACCGATATAGCTCCAGCCCTCGACGCAGATATGCTTGATGACCATCGACGTCTGCGGCAGCGCCTGAAGATCGGACAACGTCCAGGCCCGCTTGCCGGCGACCAGTCCCGACACCTCAAGACGCCATGTCGCCCCATTCACGGGCTTGACGTCCGTCACCTCGTAATAGGCGTAAAACTTCGGCGGCCGCAGAATCATCGAAGCCGGGTAGGTCCGCCAGCTTGTTCGGATCGAACAGCAGCGCCTGCACGCCATAATTGAAGCGGGATATCGCAAGCAGAGCGGATTCGAGCGCTTCCGGACGCTTGACGTCGCACCCGGTCAGCATGACGAGCGCGCCTAGGGAAAGCCCGCCACGGATCAGCCCGCGCCGTTCGAGTGAGCGGATCAGCGGCTTATGGTCGTCGAGGACCGCCGAAGCTGGAAGGTCCGGGCGAAAGGGGGATCTCATACTGCCGGCCACGTGGCTTCAGTCAGGGGCCACCGGCAATCATCGCCCATAATGTCTTGGGCACGAGCAGCGCCAGCGCCACATGCACAATCAGAAAACCGACAACCACCGCCATCCCGGCAAAATGCAGCACGCGCGCGTTCTGAAAGCCGCCGAGCAACGAGACCAGGCCGGAAAATTGTACCGGCTTCCAGATGGCGATCCCGGTAATATGCCGACGAGAATGACGATGATTAGAGCAGGTTCTGCACCGCGTTGTACATTGTGACGTCCTCGTGCGCGATCTTGAAGTGCAGCGTGTCGATGACGGTCTGCACCACCTCGGTCGGACGGATCGGCAGCAGCTTCTCGCGGAAGCGTCTGCTGGCGAAGCCATAGGCCCCGTAGCTCAGCCCGTCGATGATGAGAAACCACATGCCTGCGAAGTGCCAGTTGCTCCAGGCTGCCCAATCGCCAAGTCGCCAGAAGAAACTGAAATGGAACCCAGGTATGATTCCGTCATCATCGTAGATGCTCCAACCCGACGTAATCATGATCAACCTGACCACGGCGTTGACCCAGTGCATGATCCTGACCGGCCACGCACGATGGTGTCTCGACGGCAGATGTTTCGGTTTTCACGTCACGCATTGACACGACCTCATCGGCACCAAAGCCGCCTGACCGACGGTCTTTCCGTCGGTGCGCCACCTCGCACGAGCACGCTGCGGGCGACGGCCGGTGGGATCGACAAGGCCGGGCGGGTCACCCAGGGCCGCGTTTCAACGTCCCGGCATTCGAGTTCCGCCAAGCGTTTGGCTCGATCGGGCGGCAAGTCGGTCAGTCTGGTCACCGAGCCCGTCCTCGCATCCGCGAAGGGCGATGGGATCGCCTCGTCATGCCTGAGCTTATCACCCATTTTAGATCAAATAATCTAAAATGCGTGAGCCTCAAACCACCACCTATTGCAGGCGCGATATCAGCGCTGGTGCTGACGTTTTGGCCAGTGTTAACTGTCGGTCTCGAGTAGGGTCAATGCCCCGCTGGCCGCACCTTCCAGCACCTCGCGCTGCGGGCGCGTCCGCGCCAGGACACGGATTCCGAGCAGTACGCTCAGCAGCAGCTTTCCCACCTCATCGGCGGGGCGGGTCTCGATGATCGAGCCGTCCTTCTGCCCCGCCGCGACGCAGCGGCGAAAAAAGGCCTCGATGAACATCATTTCCTCGGCGACGAGTTTTTGAAATTCGGGGTCGTAAGGCGCCAGTTCCAGCGCCGCATTGACCAGCATGCAGCCGCGGCGCTGCCCGTCATCGACCGACCGCTCGATGATCTCGTCAAAAAATGTCCGGATCGCCAAAGCCGGCGGCAGTTTCTCAAGCCGCGCAACGCGGTCCCGCACCGTCTGCGCGAGGTAATGGATGAAGGCTTGCCGATACAACGACCGCTTGTCGCCGAACGCGTTGTAGAGGCTGGCGCCGGTAATCCCCATCCGCTCGGCGAGGTCGCGCACCGACGTCTGCTCGAAGCCCTGCGCCCAGAAGCAGTTCATCGCCGCCTCCAGCACGGTCGTCTCGTCGAACTCTCTCGGTCGTGCCATCGGCCTCCTCGCGCCAGCGGCACAGCGGTGCCGCTATCCTCATGATCCGGTCGATAGGTTTTAGAACACGCGTGCCAGAACGGCAAATCCCCTGTAAGCCGTTTAGATCGTTTGCTCTAGAATGAACCGGCAAGCGGATGCGAGGATGAGGTTGCAATCCGAATTGGATGCCCTGCGGGCCGAGTTTATCCGCTAGGCTCCGCCGGCCCGCGCCGAGCTTTACGAGGCCGAGGTCGAGGGCTGCGGCGGACGTCCCGATCGAAAAGGCATTGAATGTGGGCAACCGTGTCGCGCGCCCTTTCGGCCTCGTCTATTCGCTGCCCCAAGAGGTGTGCGACGTCTAACAATAAGACACTGCCCGGCATTAACGGCGACAACAGCTGGGAATTCTCCGCTGCCCGCGACCTACGCCATCGCGCCCGACCGCGAGATCGCGCTCGCTAAAATCGCACTCGATTACCGCGAACGGCTGGAACCCGACGCGATCGTCGCGCCGCTTCGTTGCGCTCTGCTCCAGCGACCAAGGCCGCCTGGACACGCGCGCTACCGAAAGGGCTGACAATGATCCGCTTTGTTACCACCTGACGCCGAACCGGAGAACGTCGCGGCGGCGCCCTGCGCCGCGAGTTCGGCTTCGTCGGCCTCCTCGATCGCCCTTTTGGCGGGTTCATAGAAATTGTGACCCGCTTCGGTCGGCGTCAGACAATGCGTCCACCGCAACAGCTGCCGCACGCCAGGCCGGTCCTCGAACTGCATGATCGCCTTGGAAACAGCGGTTTGACCGATACGCAGTTGCTTGGCTGCATAGGAGAATGAGCCGGCATCAACAACGCGGACAAACGTTTCCATCACGACGACCCGATCCATGTTTGCTCCCTGCCGTAGTGTTGGATCTATGCGTTCGACGGGCCCTCGAAGTCCCGTCGGCCGGAGGATGCGACTAGGATGACTTTGCCATCGTCCCGGTAAGGATGTCGGCCTTGCGGTTAAGCGCCGCGACCAGGCCGTCAATGCCCTGCACCTTAAGAATGGCGGCGAATTCGGAGCGTCGGGTCGCGACCTCGCTGATTGCGCCGTCGAGGTAGATATCCGAGATCAGCCAGTTGGCGCCATTCCGGCGCATCATATAGTCGACTTTGACCGGTTCGCCGTTGGCTTTGATGATCTGGCTCCTTACCATGACTCCGAATGAGACGGGCTGCTCGCCGATCACCTCCAGCTTCTGGCGAGCATAGCTATCGAAGCGGTCGGCATAAATTGCCGATATATAGCGTGCGAAGCTCTCGGTCACCTGCTGACGCTGGGTCTCTGTGAGACTGGCCCAGATGGATCCGACCGACAGTCGCGCCATCGCGGGAATATCGAAGCTGCGGCGAATAACCGGCTCTAATTGCGCGAAACGACCGCCTTGGCCCAGTACCTGGCCGTTCTTCATTGTAGTGAGGAGCGCATCGTAGAGACCCCGAACGGTATCGCTGCCGCTCGATGGATTGGCGTTGACGGAATAGGAAAGCATACAAAGGCCGAGCCCAGCAGCAAAGGCCACGGTTCTCCACAACGACCTTGGTGATGCAGCAATCTTGATTGCCGGAACAGAAAGGGTCGTCATCTCTGCTCTCTCTTGTGCCGTGGCTGAGGTAATGAATCTCAAAAGGATATGACAGCTTCCCCGAGAGACGGCTCAAACCGATTGCCAGCATCAGCTCGGAGCCCCCAACAGGGCCGCCATCGGCAGCGGAGCCATTGAGGGGCCAAACGTTGCGGCGACTGGCGCCTGTTTCGCGAATGGACTGCGGCAGTGAACCGATAGCCGCGGCCGAGCTCGGTGCGGATATGATTGCGGTCTTCGCCAAAAGCCTTCCGCAACGAGGAGATTTGAACCTTCAGATTCCCCTCGATGACAACGATGCCCGGCCAAACACGGCTGATGAGCTCGTCTTTAGTGACCAGCGATCCACCGGCCTCCAGCAAGGCCAGCAGCGCCTCGAACGCGCGTGCTCTCAACTCTGTCGGGCCGCCGCCGGCAAATAGTTGCCGTTGATGCAACAGCAGCCGGAAGCGGCCGAAGTCGAGGGCTGCACCGGTCGGTGACGGGCTTGCGTCAAACGGCGGCAGGTGTTGAGGGTCGAGTGCTCGCTCAGCACACGCATTCGTTATCACCCGCGTCTCCCTTGGTTCACGGGCTGCAATATGGCGCAGCCTTGTGCGCCGGTCGTGTTAATGGTTGTCAAATCGTGTAAGGGTAGCCTTTGCATCGATTTGCGGGTCGAAATAGCGCTACAGCGTTTCCGTCGCGTTGCGGTGGTTATCGCGTTTCTCCAATCGAGGACCGGCGCATCTGCGTCTCGCCCGCATGACGAATCGCCAAGGCGCGAATTATCAGCGATCGACGAGTGCCGGTAACCAGGCCGGGCGGCAAGAGCGCTGCGATGCGCATCGTGCGTTGGTTGGTGCCGGAGCAACAGACATTTCGATACTCCCAATGATCCGTCAGCCAATCGATCCTCTGTCCTGCTAAACGACCCCGTTGCCGGATCTCATGTGGCCCCGGGGCCGCCATCTTCTCCAGGCGATTGGCCTCTCGTTCCAAACCCTCCACCGTCATCAATCGCGCTTGCCAAATGGCCGTACCGGCATCCCAAACTTGAGGAAATCACCGCCGCCCGACTGCCTGTGCTTGTGTCCGATGTTCGCCTACGGCGGGTGTCTTTGGCTTTGCGCTCACTCACCTGTGTCAGTGGAGAGCAATTCCCTCCGGAGGTCCTGCATCAGAAGGTAGAGTGATGTTGCAAGGAGAACTACGTCCTTCATCAAAAAGGGAACATTGCCGGTCATTGCCGGGAATCCGCCGGCAGCCGCGTCCCAGCCGTCGGGCATAAACGGGATGATCGTGACGGTGGCGATGAAGGTGGCACTGGAGCCGAGCGCCCCGAGGATGCCCAACCTCCTGTTCCAAAATCCCAGGAACAACAGCGTGCCGAACGT
>JAFMSA010000778.1 GCA_017353855.1 Alphaproteobacteria bacterium | reverse complement strand
GCCGGATAACCCGCCCCTCGGCGAGCCGACACCTCCCGTCGAACCGATTCGGCCAGCCGCACCGCCCACGGCCGAGGCCGCGGGCGACCCCGCTGAAGCGCCGCGGAGCGAGTTTTCGAGCACGACGCCGGAGCATGCCGAACAGCCGTCCGGGAGTGGTGAGCCTGAATTGCCGGATAACCCGCCCCTCGGCGAGCCGACACCTCCCGTCGAACCGATTCGGCCAGCCGCACCGCCCACGGCCGAGGCCGAACAGGGTGTACCCTATGTCGGCGATGGCGAGCGCGTATTGGAAACTGTCTCGACCGAGTCGGAGGCAAAAGACGAAAGCGAGCCTGCGCATGCCGTCGAGACGGTGTCCGAAAAGCCGGCGAACCCCCGTCGTGGTTGGTGGCAACGCTTGATCCCCTCCTAGATCAGTGCCAGAGCGGGTCCCGTCGGACGTTTGCCGGTGTGGCTCATTCGTCCCTTTGCTCGGATCACTGGCGGCTTGCCCCGGCTCCGCCGCACTTCTATCGTGGAACGAGGCATCTGATCGATCGTGCCCGCGTCATCCGAGGCGGCACGACGGGGCGGGGCTGATGAGCCTTTGAGAGCTACGCTGAATTCCCGGGCTCGTGCTTGTGTGACGGCAATCTGCCTGGCGGCGGCCGTCGCCGTCGCCACGCGCCCTGCCGTCGCTGCCGAAAACGTTATCCGCGACACCGAGATCGAGGCAGACATCAGGACGATGGTTACCCCGGTCTGGAGGGCCGCAGGCCTCGAGCCGAGCGCGCTTCATGTCTATCTGATCGAGGACAAGCAGCTTAACTCCTTCGTCGCGGGCGGGCAGAACGAGTTCATCAACACCGGCCTCCTCATGCGCGTGGAAACGCCCAACCAGCTGATCGGGGTTTTGGCGCACGAAACGGGTCACATCGCCGGCGGGCATCTGACGCGCGTGCAAGAGGCGATGCGGAACGCCAGTATCGAAGGAATCATCGCGATGGTGTTGGGCGCGGCCGCCTCGGTCGCCGGAGGGAGCGGTGCGGCGCTGCTGGGAGCCGCGGGCGTCGCGCAGCGCTCCCTCATGCAGTATTCGGTAACGCAGGAAGCCTCGGCGGACCAGGCAGCGCTGACTTTTCTCGACCGCAGCGGCCAATCCGCGCGAGGGCTGCTGAAATTCCTCGAGATCCTGCAGGGTGAGGAGCTTCTATCCGGGGAGCGCCAGGATCCGTATCTGCGCACCCATCCGCTGACCTCTGCGCGCATCGAATATGTCCGCAATCATGTCGAACACTCGCGGTTTTCCAACGTGCCCGACACCCCCGGGAACATCGAACTGCTCAAGCGGATCAAGGCGAAGCTCGGCGCGTTTACGTCACCTCCGTCCGCGACCCTGGCGGCCTATCCCGAGCAGGACCAATCGGTGCTGGCACGTTATGCGCGGGCGATCGCGTATTACCGCATTCCGAAGCTCGACAAAGCGCTGCCGATCATCGACGGACTGATCCGGGATTACCCCAAGGACCCGTATTTTCGCGAGCTCAAAGGGCAGATGTTGTTCGAGAACGGGCGCATCGCCGAAGCGCGGCAGCCCTATGAGGACGCCGTCCGGCTTGCACCGGCGGCGCCGTTGTTGCGTATTTCGCTGGCGCAAGTCTATGTTGAATCGAACGATCCCAAATTAAACAAACGTGCGATCGCTTATTTGAACGACGCGTTGCGCACCGAGGACAAAGAAACAACCGCCTGGCACCTTCTCGCAACGGCTTACGGGCGCGACAACCAGCTGGGGATGGCTGCACTGGCGCTCGCCGAAGAGGGGCTGTCCGCCGGAAAGAAGAAGGATGCCACGCAGCAGGCCGTCCGGGCCAAGGCCCTGTTGCTTAAGAATTCCGCCGCCTACAGCCGCGCCGAGGAGGTCCAGCGCGAGGCTGAGAAGATGGAGGATTCGGAGTAGTCCCGGTCCGCCGCCCTACAGGAGTTGCTGTCGCAATGTCGTACCGTTTGTCGCTGCTGACCGTAGGGCTGATATGCGCGTCGCTCGCGGTGCCGCTGCGCGCGCCCGCAGGTGCCGAAATGACCCCATCGCAGCGCGCCGCGATCGAGGGGGTAATTCACGATTACCTGATGCGTAATCCCGACGTCCTGATCGAAGCGCTGCGAAGAGCCGAGGATCGGCTGAACCACGAAGCCGATCTCAAGGCGAGCAGGGTGCTGAGCGAGCGCCGGAGCGAGATTTTCGGTGACCCGGCAACGCCGGTGGGAGGCAACCCGCAAGGCGATGTTACGATCGTCGAATTCTTCGACTATCAGTGTCCGTACTGCAAGCAGGTGCTGCCCTCGCTGCAAACGCTGCTGAAGGAAGATCACAACCTGCGATTCATCTATAAGGAAATGCCTGTACTCGGCGCCCCGTCCATCACCGCAGCGCACGCCGCGCTGGCTGCGCAGCGCCAGGGCAAGTACGAGGCCTTTCACACGGCGATGATGGGGACCAAGG
>JAFMSA010000777.1 GCA_017353855.1 Alphaproteobacteria bacterium | reverse complement strand
CGCTAGGGTCGATGTGCTGATAACAGACTATGCGATGCCCGGAATGTCCGGGATCGCGTTGGCGGAGGCGATGCGCGCCATGCATCCCGGTCTGCCGGTGATCATTGCCAGCGGCTATGTAGATACGACTAGCTTCGACCGTCGGATCGAGAATGCCGCGCTGCTCAAGAAGCCGTATCAGATGAATGAGCTCGGGGCCGCCGTCGAACACGCACTGCGCTACCAAGGCCGGCGTGAGGGGACATCAAGCGTCATCCCTCACGCCGCTGAACGGTCCTGAGCCCTACGGCCCGCGGCGTGCCTCCGTGCTGATACCAAGTCACGCGAGCACCTCTATGCGTGATCCCGAATTGGGCTGAGCAAAACCACCACTCTTGAGTTCGTCAAACCGAGCTGGACCGCTTTTGTTATCCGAGAGCTGAGGTGCCTATTGTTTCCGATATAGTCCTGCTTACCGTGCTATATCCTGCCCGTTCTTTCTATGGCGTCATCCGAGAGCTGGGTAAAGTCACGTGTTCTATGGGCCGTCTTTAACCCCGACTTGCCAGGCGCTCTGCTCCCCGAAGGTAAGGTCGGAGCGCGCGATGACCGATCGCCGAACCTTGCCGGTCCCGGCAGTCACCCGCGGCCGGGTGTCGATCGTCGCCCAGCTCGCTGAAATCCCTGAACAAAAATACGCGCAACACGTCGCGTCGCGAAAGTATGACCGGGACAGTCGATCGCCCACAGAAACGCCGCCATCTCGCGGGCAATTGCGGCGATGACTACGGGGCGCTTCTTGCCGGCGGCGGTGAGCCGACGGTAACGGGCGCACAGACGAAATTGCGCTTTCCACCGGCTTGGACAGCCCCTCGAGGCGGGCCTGCAGGGTGTGGCTGACGCGGGCTGGATAACGACAGCTCCAGCTCCACGCACGCTCGATGGATCAGCGCGATCTCGTCCTCGGGCGGCATGCCCTCATAGAAGCCCAATCATGTGTGGAACCTCGCGCAGCGGCTGCACCTCCGTGACGGTCGCGGCGAACTCGGGGCCGGCGTAGCCGCAGCGGATCCTCACCGAATTCGGGTTTCGCTAAACGGTGGACAATCGATAATTGCCGCCGGCCGATCGCCACGCGAGCCAAGTCCGCTGTTCGAAGTTCCTCCGAGTCGCGAATTGCCTGGCGCTCCGTATCGCTCGTAAGCCGGAGTGATAGCGGCCAAGATGCTGGCCCGGAGCCAGCATGTCGATTTCCCCTTACTGAATCATTGAATCATTGCGCCGATCCCGCCGCCGAACGGTACGTTGGGCAGGTTGGTCGGGACGCAAGGTCGCGGCCGCGACCCACGGTGCAGGCGCATCAGCTCGACTACCCTTTCAAATCAAAGGCCTGTAGGCACGCGGCTGGTAAGTATCGGGCGTGAGGCGGAGCATTGCCGAGAGCCTCGTGCCGCTACAGAGCACATCGATCGACACGCTGGCGAAGTACAACCCCTGAAATGCGGATTCCGACGAAGTCGCTCGGGCAATCCGATGATGTTGCTCGGTTTGCGATCATCTCGGCCGGGTCGGCGCCCTGCCAGCGTGGAGTTTTTACTGGATACGACGCCGGTCGAGTGGATCGGCTTGCACCCGGCGGAGCGGAGGGTTAAGCCGCCGCCTGTACTGCAGCATTCGCAGTCGCCGACGTGCTCGGAAGACCAGCACTGATGGTAGCAGGGAAAGCCCTGAGCCTTGCGCGACATCACGAAGCGCGCTCGTTCTCCGGTTTGACCCCGTGGGCGACCGGTCCCAAGGCGGAGAGGATCGAGAACAGGCCTGCTTTCTGCGAGGCGTTTCAGCGCCACCGCTGCCTCGTTCCGGATTTTTACGAGTGGAAAGAGATCGGGGCGGGAGAGCAGCCCTACGCGATCGCGCTCGCGAACCGAAGGCTGGTGGCGCTGGCCGGCCTGCGGGAGAACTGGCGCTCGCCGGCGGCCGAATGGGTGCGCAGCTTTGCTACCCTCACAACCGCTCCGAACGAGTTATGCGCCGAGCTTCACAACCGCAAGCCGGCCGCCCTTAAACCTGAAGCGTGGCCGCTCTGGCTGGGCGAGGAACCCACCGAACCCGCGGAACTGAAGGCCCTTCTCAAGCCGTTTCCGTCGGAGGAGATGGTTTGCTGGCCGGTGAGCGCCAGGGTCGGCAATGTCAGGAATGACGGCCCGAGCCTGATCGAACCGATTGCCGCCTAGCGCCGCTATGCACCCGGGGGTCCGCCCCCCGCAGTCGCCTTGTGCCGCGGCGCCAAGACAGGGCTTAACTGATCTCGATAACCAAAGGGATGACGGTGGCGGATCATCAAGCCGGGACAGGGGACGCACGCAGATCGAATTTTGGAATAGCGCGGCCACGCGGGCGCGGGCCGACCAGTACGCGCGAATGGATCGTGCGGTCGCGCCTCTAACGAAGGAGCTATTGGACTTGGCGGCGCTCGGGCCAGGCGAGCGCGTAGTCCATATTGGCTGCGGC
>JAFMSA010000776.1 GCA_017353855.1 Alphaproteobacteria bacterium | reverse complement strand
AGCAGGTTCGGTTCGTCAGCACCGGGTCGGAAGCCGATCTCTACGCGATGCGCGCCGCCCGCGCGTTTCACAAACGCGACAAGATCCTCAAATTCGAGGGCGGCTATCATGGCATGAGCGATTATTCCCTGATGAGCCTCGCGCCGAAACGGCCGGGCAATTTTCCGCAACCGGTGCCGGACTCGGCAGGTATCCCGAAGAGCCTGCGCGACGAGATCATGGTAGCGCCGTTCAACGATCTCGACGTGGTCGCGAGCCTCGTGCGTGAGCACCGCGACGAATTGGCGGCGGTTATCGTCGAGCCTCTGCAGCGCATCATTCCGCCCGCTCCCGGGTTCCTCGAAGGGCTGCGCAGGATTACGGAAGAAAACGATGTCCTGCTGATCTTCGACGAGGTGGTGACCGGGTTCCGCCTGGCTTATGGCGGTGCGCAGGAATATTACGGGGTGACCCCCGATCTTTGCACTCTCGGCAAGGTGATCGGGGGCGGGTTTCCGCTGGCCGCGATCGCCGGGCGCGCCGACATCATGGCGCATTTCGATCGCAGCGCTGTCGGAGACGACGGGTTCCTGATGCAGGTCGGCACGCTATCGGGCAATCCGGTGGCTGCCGCAGCCGGGCTTGCCACACTGGACATACTGCGGCGGCCAGGAACCTACGAGCAGCTCTTCAAGACCGGCCGCGAACTGATGGGCGCTCTCGCCGAGCTACTGAAGCGCAACGGCGTGACTGCGCGGGTCACCGGCGAGCCTCCGCTCTTTGATGCCGTATTCGGCGCCGATCCGGTGCGTGACTATCGCGTCACGTTACGCGGCGACGCCGGCATGCTGCGACGGTTCAATGCGCTGCTGCGCGACCGCGGGATTCTGAAGGGCGAGTCGAAATATTATGTTTCGCTCGCCCATACCCCGCAGGACGTCCGACACGCCTGCGAGGCGTGGGCGTCAGCTATCGCGGTGCTCACGTCACGCTAGGCCCGGCGGCGTTGCGGGGGCAAAGTACCGGGAACGCCGCGATGTCATCTGCTCCGGTCAGATGCCACAGGTCTCGCCCCCTGAGTTTCGGTCTTGGCAGGGATATTGACCGCTGAGCCCCTCCCAGGGCCAGCCCGTGGGATGGGTTGCGCCACATTGCGGCGTTTTCGACTGCTATGAACCGGGCCCACCCCAAACCGGCTTCCCGTCGGGACCCTTGATCTGATGCCAACTCTGCTCGACGAGCTTGATGACATTCTCCGGCATCGGGACATAGTCGAGATCCTTCGCCAGCTTGCCGCCTTCCCGATAGGCCCAGTCGAAGAAATTGATTACCTCGCGCGCGACTTTCGGGTCGCTCTGCTGCTTGTGTAACAGAATGAAGGTGGCGCCGGTGATCGGCCAGCTGTCCTTGCCCGGCCGGTTGGTCAGCAGCAGATAAAAGTCTTGCGTTTTGGCCCAGTCGACGTTCGCCGCCGCCGCGCGGAAGGCTGAACGGGTCGGGGACACAAATGCACCGTCCCTGTTGCGCAACTGCGCATAGGGCAGTTTGGCCTGTTTAGCATAGGCATACTCGACGTAGCCGATCGCGCCGACGGTGCGGCTGGTTATCGCCGCGACGCCCTCACTCCCCTTGGCACCAATCCCGCTGGGAAACGCGACCGATATGTTCTCGCCGATCTTGCTCTTCCATACCGGGCTTATTTCGGAAAGGTAGTGGGTAAAAATGAACGTCGTGCCCGATCCATCGGACCGATAAACCGGTGCAACCGCCAGGTCGGGCAGCTCCAATCCGCTGTTGAGGGCGGCGATCGCGGGGTCATTCCACTTCGTTATATTACCGAGGAAAATGTTCGCGAGCACTTTGCCGTCGAGCCTGATCTGGCCGGGTTTGATCCCCGGCACGTTAATCACCGGCACGACACCGCCCATGAGCACCGGGAACTGGGTAAGGCCGCCCTTTTCGAGATCCGCTGGCTTCAGCGGCATGTCCGATGCGCCGAAATCGAACCGCTTGGCACCGATCTGCCTGATGCCGCCGCCGGAGCCGATCGATTGGTGGCTCATCTTAAGCCCTGTCTTCGCCGCGTAGGCTTCGGCCCATCTTGCGTAGATCGGATAGGGAAAGGTCGCACCCCCGCCGGAGACCTCGGCGGCCTGCGCGCCAAAGGCAATCGCGGCGACGACAGCTACGCCGAATAGGCCAATGCGGAAAATGTTCACGGTATGCTCCTGGGACAACTACTACGCGGCGAGTTTGGGCGAGCCGACTAGATAATCGTGACATATGTTACAGAATCATTACGGTGCGAAAAGTTGTCCCATCCTGGTGGACGGCTCGACAGGCAGCCGGCACCGATCTCGATGAGCCCCGCATCCTGGAGCGGACGGGGCGCACCGTGGCGCGGATCAGGGCGCCCGTGAAGATACGCGGCTCGATCCGGGTCGGAGCCGACCGCCGTTCGACGACATCGTCGCCGATGGCGACGCCATTTCGCCCGGGCCGAAAGCCGGCTTGG
>JAFMSA010000775.1 GCA_017353855.1 Alphaproteobacteria bacterium | reverse complement strand
GTCGAGCATTGGAATGCCGTCGTCGGCACCAGTGACGAGGTGTGGCATCTCGGCGACTTCGCGATCCGCCAGCCGCCCGCCGTGGTCGCCGAACTGCTCGCGCGGCTCAGTGGCCGCAAACATCTCCTCATCGGAAACAACGACCCTCCGGCAACGACAGAACTTCCGGACTGGGAAAGCGTGCAGCCTTACGCCGAGATCACGGTCGAAGGTGTGTCACTAGTGCTCTGTCACTACCCGTTCCGCAGTTGGCGCGGTATGGCAAAGGGTTGGGTGAACCTGCACGGTCATTGTCACGGCAGACTGAAACCCCAACCGCGACAGTTCGATGTCGGAGTCGACGTCTGGGAGTTTCGGCCAGTCGCGTTAAGCAGGATCCTGGCGAGCGCCGCTTACGGCAAGCGACGATTGTGAACCGGCACAGAAGCGGGCAGTATCGCGGCCTGTGCCAGGACAGGGAGGAAGTCGTGCAGCTGAGCCGCGAACAATTGCTCACAGCCTATCGCGACATGGTTACGATCCGTCGCTTTGAGGAACGCGTGCAGGACGAGTTCTCGAAGGGCGGCATACCCGGCTTCGTCCATCTTTATGCCGGCGAGGAAGCGGCAGCGGTCGGTGTGTGCAGCCATCTCGGCCCGCAGGATTACATCGCCAGCACGCATCGCGGCCACGGGCACAGCATCGCCAAAGGATGCGACCCGGCTCAAATGATGCAGGAGCTGTTTGCGAAGAAGACCGGGCTGTGCGGCGGCAAGGGGGGATCGATGCACATCGCCGATCTCGACCGCGGAATGCTCGGCGCCAATGGGATAGTCGGTGGCGGGCCGCCGCTGGTGATCGGGGCGGCACTAACCGCCAAGACTTTGGGGCGCAATGCGGTCGCGGTCTCCTTCACCGGCGACGGGGGCTCGAACCAGGGCACCACATTCGAGGCGATGAACATGGCGGTCGTGCTGCAACTACCGGCGGTCTTCGTCTTCGAAAACAACCAATACGGCGAAGGCACGCCTTATGAATACGCAGTGGGTAGCCGCGACATCGCCGGGCGCGCGGCCGGTTTCGGGCTGCCGGCCGTCAAGGTCAGCGGCGACGATTTTTTTGCGGTGCACGAAGCGGCGCGCGAAGCCGTCGAGCGCGCCCGCGCGGGCGACGGACCAAGCGCGATCGAGGTCGACACGTGCCGCTTCTACGGCCATCACTCAGGCGACGCACAGCTCTATCGCGGCAAGGACGAGGTGAGGCGTCTGCGCGAGGACCGCGATTGCCTGAAGCACTTCCGCCGCCGCGTGAGCGAGGCAGGGCTGCTCGACACGGCTGCGCTCGATGCGGTCGAAAGCGAGGTCGCGGCACTCATCAACCATGCCGTCGAGGTGGCGCGGGCGGCGCCGCCACCCGATGCCGATGCGCTGTTGCGCGACGTCTATGTCTCGTATTGAGGGAGCGCGCGATGCCGCTTAAATCGATCCGCCAGGCACTCAACGAGGCGCTGGCCCAGGAGATGCGCCGCGACCCTCGCGTCATCGTGATTGGCGAGGATGTTGCCGGCGGGGCCGGCTCGCGGGGCCAGCGCGACGCCTATGGCGGGGTGCTCGGCGTGACCAAGGGGCTGATCGGCGAGTTCGGCGAGGGCCGGGTCATCGACACCCCGATCACCGAGTCGGCGATCATGGGGACGGCTGCCGGCGCCGCGGTCACCGGGCTGCGCCCTGTCGCCGAGCTGATGTTCTGCGACTTTCTCGGCGTCTGCTTCGACCAGATCCTGAACCAGGCCGCCAAATTCCGCTATATGTTCGGCGGCAAGGCCAAGACGCCGCTCGTCATTCGCACGATGATCGGCGCCGGCCGCAGTGCCGCGGCCCAGCATTCGCAGAGCCTCTATCACATTTTCACTTCAGTCCCCGGGCTCAAATGCGTCGTGCCGTCCAATGCCTATGACGCCAAGGGTCTGCTGATCCAGGCGATCCGCGACGACGACCCGGTGATCTTCTGCGAACACAAGCTGATGTACGACCTGCGTGCCGAGGTCCCGGACGAGCCCTATACGATCCCGTTCGGCGAAGCCAATATCGTCCGTGACGGCGACGACGTGACGATCGTCGCGCTTTCCCGGATGGTGCATTACGCCGATGAGGCCGCCGACACGCTCGCCAAGGAAGGCATCGAATGCGAGCTGATCGACCCGCGCACCACCTCGCCGCTCGACGAGGACACGATCCTGGAGAGCGTTGAACGCACCGGCCGCCTTGTCGTTGTCGACGAAGCCACACCCCGCTGCACGATGGCGAGCGATATCGCGGCGCTGGTCGCCGGCCAGGCCTTCGCGTCGCTGAAGGCCCCCGTCAAGCGGGTAAACGCTCCGCACACCCCGGTGCCGTTCGCGCCGTCGCTGGAAAAGCTCTACATACCGAGCCCCGAGCGGATCGCCGAGGCGGTGCGCGAGGTGCACGGATATGTCGACGAAGCCCGATGAAAGCTTCATTGCCTCGGCCCCGCTAAGGA
>JAFMSA010000184.1 GCA_017353855.1 Alphaproteobacteria bacterium | reverse complement strand
CGGATACGGTCGTAATGCTTTTATCGCTGGCCTGCGGCGCACGTTTCCGACGCGGCCTGCCTCGATAGGCTTGCGATCGAAAAGGCAAAGCCGGGCGCGAAATATCACGCGGTCGCGGAAGAAGGCGTGCCGCCACTTTGCGGCATCGCGGAAGCCATTGGCCGACGCCGGTAGATACCGGTCAGATCCATCGCTCCGGAACAGACTCGGGCTTATTTCGGCTGGCAATGCTTGTGGGGGACGACGTTCCCGGATCCAGCGAGCGCAAGCGCAAGAAACAAGCTGGGATGACAACCAATCGGGCCGGGGTAGATCGCCGATCTCGAACAGCTTCGCAGCTCCGAAGCTGAAGCCACAAGGAAAATCGCAGCTGCGCGGCAGCAGTAGCGCTTGCGGTCACCTTGAAGCCTGCTGCTTGATCGTTCCGGGCTTTAGCTTCTTTGCCTCGATCCCTCCGTAATTCGCATCGAACGTTGAAGAGGTAACTCTGCGAAAGTAAACGCGTTAATGTCCCCCGACGGGTTAACACCCACGCCGTGAACATGCCGGCTTTCGAGACCGCAAAAAACTCTCGCGTATGCAAATACTTCGCAGGCTCGCTTGCTGCCTTGCGTCGGGACGGCAGGGCGATAGGGAACCCTCACGTCATGCGGCCCGCCGCACCTCCGGCACATCCGGCCGCGCTGAGGGAAACCAACCGCCCGATCTTTCCGTTAGCAGGGGGAACACCGGTTCTGGAGGTGGAGCTATGAAACGCCTTGTGCTCGCCGGACTTACCGCCTTTCTGCTCGGGACTGCCCTCCTGTCGTCACCGGCAGAGGCCCGGTGCTGGTGGAACGGGTTCTCGTGGCAATGCTGGCACCCGCACCCTTTGGGATGGCGGGCCCATCCGGCCGCCTGGGGATGGCGGGGCCATCCGGCCGCCTGGCGATGGCGGGGCCATCCGGCTGCCTGGCATTGGCGGGCCCATCATCCAGCCTGGGCCTGGCGGGGCCATCCCACGGGGTGGGCCTACGGTCGAGGCGGTCGCAACGTTTGGTGGCGCTGATAGATATCAGCGCAGCGTCGCTCGCCAACGCGCGCGCTGCGGCAGAATGGCGCGCCCGCCACAAAAGTCCTCGGCAGCCGGGCTGAACCGAGATGTGAACGGCACAATGCCGTCCATAGCCCACTTGGCCTCGGTAATTCCTTTAGGCAGCGATCTGTAGCACATAAGGAGACAGCTTGGGCGCAGCCGCGGCCGAGCGGCGGAAATTGCCACCGCCCGGGTAATGGGAACATCACCACCCGAGCGGGGAGCACGGATCTGAAATCGGGTGCGCTCCGACAGACCGGAAGCATCGAGCGACCCGGATACGCTTGCCGTCGCCGGCGGCTATCTCCGGGCGCTGCAAACGCAGCGACGCGGCCAGCTAATAATCCCCCGCACGCTGCGGCAGTCCTCATGGGCAGCACCTACCAAAAGCACGATCCCAAAGCAGAGATCTGCAATAGCAAAGCCGCATTTCGCCAGCGCCGCTCCCGCGCTTCCCGTGCTCGGCTGGTCACCTCCCTCGGCCAGGGTCTTGTCGGTGGTCCCCACTTGAATCGCTGCTCAACGATCGCAAGTCGGGTCGCTCCGTCAGCGTTTTCTTTCTCGTCGCGCCATCGCGCAGGTCGGCAGGTGTTCCCGCCGGCAGCGAGGCTCGCGAACGGTACCGCGCCCGATGAAGCGGCATTTACCCGCACTGCACAAAGTCGCGGGAACGTCGCCTTGGAAATTCACTGCCGGTGAGGTCGTTTCCCGTAACGAGTTGACCGGATTAATTGTTTCGTAGGGCTTAAAGTTCCGGGCGGATTCTTGCTCGGATGAGCTTAACGGCGCTCATTTCGCCCGCCCGTTCGCCTTCCTCGCGGCCTGCTTGCTGCCAGCTGCGCTGCCGCGTGCTCGGCCTGCTCGGCGCTGACCTCGCCGGCCGGTTCGCCAAACAGATCGAAACGCTGCGCCCCGGCGACGAGCAGCCGAAGATAGTCCCAGCCACCGACGTAGAAGCTCAACACCGCGCTCAGGCGCTTGCCGGGTATTTCCGGCATTAGGGTGCGGATATCCCGGTAGATCCCGATTTTAAGCGGCCGCTTCTGTCCGCAATTCGCCGCGAAGCAGGTCGGAAAGCGCTTGGCGAGTTGCGCCCGGATCCTTTCGTGCTGTATGCGGCGCTGCTCGCGAGGCGGCGGTCGGTCGGATGCGGGAGTTCCATTCTGAGCCGTAATCGCCCTCTGCGGCTTTAGCTTCCGTGCAGCAGCGGCTGCTTCGATGGTGACCGTACCAGGGGCCATGATTTCCCTCCGGCGACCGGCCGCGCGCCCTCGACCGGCAGCCGATAGAGCAAGCTTCTTCATCGCGTTTCGCTCTGGCAATTGCTCCGCACTGCAATTTACCAAACGTGTAGCCCTCCCATTCGCCACTTCGCCGGGGTGATCGCCGAACCCGGCTCGAATTCATCGTCTGCAACCGCTTTCAAATCGAAGGTCCGGGCGAGAAGCTGCCGCAACCTGATGTGTCGAAGCGCGAATCGTTCTTGGCAGGTCTGTTGACCGGTGTGAGTGTCTCGGTGCGGATTCGCTGCTTTCACGCTTTCACGGAGGGCGGCGGCGCCGCGTTCCCCGCCCCCTATCAACCGGCGGATGCCTGGCTTTGACCGCATCGTCGGCGTGCACTCCCATGAACTTGTCCCCGCTTGTTCCTTCTTGGCCGAACACGTCCCGGAAGGCCTTTTGCGCGCCAAAATAGGACAAGAGCGGACGAGTTGCGACAAGGTCGTCCGGCTGGCGCGATTGGCAACCGTCTCTTCCGCTTGCGCTGCCGGACAAACGGAACCGGTCGTTCGCTGCAGCGGTAGCGAGTATTTACGGTCTCCCTATTACGCGATGATGAACACCACATACCCGAGCCTGATCTTCTTGGCGACTGGGTTCGCCTTCGTGTTTCACGCTTCGTCCTGGTGATTTTACCTGCCTCGCGTGCAAGCGCCGCTTTTCGGTGACCGCACGCCGATGTACAAGACACACCTGCCGATTTGCACTTGACTCATCGCGAGTTATCTGCTCGCGGCGAGCTGCAAAGGCATCAGTTCGCTGAAGTTCGCGTCGTTGCTCGGGCTGCAATCCGCACGACGTGGCATCTGACCCGTCGCATCCGCGCGATGATCGGTGGCAACTCCGATTTGTTGCGCGGAATTGTCGAGCTCGGCGAGACCTTCATCGGCGGCAGGCCGCGCCGTAGGAATAAGCCGGGAGCACCAGCGCCAATGCCCCTGTTTGACGAACCAGCGCCGCCAAAGCCCGAGCCTGAACGGCGTGACCGGCGGCGCCGAGGCCGCGGCGGCGGCAAGCCAATGGCCTTACCGCCGTCGAGCAGGGCGGATGATCGCGCATGAGGCCGGTGGCCTCGCACGCATCGAGAACATCGCGCCGATCGTGCGCCGCTGGCTTGATCGCGCCGCGATCATCGCGACCGACGAGTTGCCCGCCTATCCCGCGGTCGGCCGCGCCCTGGCCGGACACATCCGGGTCAATCATTCGGCTGACGAATTCGCGCGCGATGATTTGCGCACCGGTCGGCGTGCCCACGTCAACACCGCAGAAAGCCTCCACGCCTTGCTCAAGCGGGCGGTTATCGGTGTCTGGCATTGGATCAGCGAGAAACATCTCGTCCGCTATTTGGCCGAAACGATGTTTCACGGGAACCATCGCGGCGCTTTTGAGACCGGCTTTATTCGCTTCGATCCGGTCACGGTCCGCTGCCGCTCAAGATGACGCTAAACGGAACCGGACCCGTTTAGCGAAGCCGAGGGGCCTGCTGTTCACGATCTCGTCTTTGTATCCTGCCGGCACGCATCGCTGCAGGATTGGTGTCAAATATTAACCTCGCCACCAGAGTTGTGGTGCGTCACCGGCGAGGTTAACATCAGTCCGCCAACGCTCACAAAGCCGCGGAAGCGAGCCAATGTCCACTTATCGCATGTACTTCTTGGTCTCTGGCCGCATTACGGCGGCAGAGGATTTCGAGGGCGACAACGACATTGACGCAATTCGGATGGCTCGCGCCCTATACGATGCGTGCTCGGATACTTGCGAGTCGTTTGAGCTGTGGCAAGCCACCCGGCTAGTCCATACGCGCCCACCACCATATCGAGGAGTGAGCCTGGGTGATTTGAATGAGAACCACCAGAGCATTGTCATAGAAAAAGAAGAGACGATCCGGACCAGTCATTGGGCTTTAGCGCACAGCCGGCGCCTGCTCAGAAGGCTCGCGTCCATAAAATGATGGAGATCAGGAACCCCATCTGCGAAGCAAGCGTAACTACGCGGCGCCTCTGCTAGATAATCCAACCACGTCGTCCACATTGGCGACGCCGCACTCCAACCGTCCAAAGGCTCGTCTTTCCCTGCGGTCGCTAGCCAGCGAGAAATTTGTGATAGGAGAGGATAGACTGTTAACCTCGGAGCTGCGGCTATTGAAGCCGGAATTACGGGCCAAGATTTTATGCGGCGCTCATTCTCTACGTATAATCCGGTGTCCGTGGAATGCACTTCCCGGCGGATTCTTGATGACTACCAGATCTGGTTAGACCTCCCCGCCTGCTAAGATCACGCGGAACAATAAAACGGTACAGCACGTGCCCCCTCGGGAACTGGAGATGGCACTTATGCGACGCAGGTGACGGCGGGATAGCGGATGCGCATGTCGAAGCCGCCTTCGCCGCGGTCAGACGCGAGGATTTCCTTGGCCCCGGTCCATGGCCGATCGATGGGGTAGCTTCCTTTCATACCGTGCTGATCGCCGCCGCCGAGCCGAGAGCGGGTGAGCACGTGATCCATATCGGCTCCGGGGTCGGTTATTGCACGATGGTCCTCACCGAACTGGTCGGTACCTCCGGCCGCGTAACCGCGGTCGAGTTAACTCGGCTCTCGCTGCCCGCGCCGCCGCGAATTTTGCGCAAGCGCCGCAGGTTCGGGTGGGCGCTGCGACAGTACGCGAATCACATTCAATCCGGCCGATGTCATTTATGCCGATGCTGGCGCGGCGGGTGGGCGACTCATGCTGCCGCGGGTTTCCGCCAACCGAACGTCCCGCGGCGCAAGGAGCGCCTTCAAATGTACTGGTTTTGGGCGTACGCGATACACCAGCCGGGTGCGCGCAGCCAGCAGTCTCTTCCGGCAGGTTCACGGCGAGGTTAGTAGCTAACGAGACGCTTTGCCCCACCGTTGTCGATTTACAGTTACACCCGGCACTCGAGCCTCGACCGGAACCTGTCCTCGGGATGGTCACGCGCATTGGCTGTTTCGCGCAATCACTGAAAGCCAAGGGCGTGGCGCAAAAACCGACCGAGCCGCCACTCGACACCGGCACCGCGGCCGGCAAGCCCTTCCTCGACATGCTCGGCGTGTTTGCGGAATTCGAGACGAATCTACCCGCGAGCGCCAGCTCGATGGCATCGATGCCGTCAAGGCGCCCGCTATTCGAATATCGCTGCCGCAACAACGCCCCTCTCACAACCCGGTCAAAGGCGCGAGGGGGCCACTCTCCAAGAGAGGAGGGGCAAGACGCCGATCCCTCACTGAGGTCCGAAAACCTGTTTCTTGGTTTTGAACAACCGGAACAGGCGCTCTGGTGTCATCGGCAGCTCGAAAATGTCGGCGCCTAGCGGCGTTAGCGCATCGGCCAGCGCGTTGGCGATTGCCGCTGGTGCACCGATGGTGCCGCCTTCGCCCATGCCGCGGAACCCCCCCACGGTGGTTGGCGATTCTACCTCAAGATGCTCGGTCTTGATCGAGGGCGTGTCACCCGCTCTGGGGACGGCATAATCGGTCAGACCTGCAGTGAGGATCTGACCCTCCTCGTCATAGACGATTTCTTCATAGAGCGCGGCTCCGATGCCTTGAGCTACCGCACCGTGCACTTGTCCATCGACGATCGCCGGGTTGATGACACGCCCGCAATCCTCAGCGACGATATAGCGGTCAATCGTCACCCGATAAGTCTCCGGATCCACCTCCAGCGCCGCGATATGCGTCGCTGCGGTCGTCGTGCCCAATACCGGGTCATAGAGCTTGACGACTTCCAACTCCTCTCGTAGGTCCGTTGGCAACCGGCCCATCTGGGAATAGACAGCCTTGGCGAACTCGCGAAATGTCAATGAGCGATCGGTGCCGACAACGAACACACGACCCTCAGCGACGTCGATGTCCTCGATCGAGGCTTCGAGCAGATGGGATGCAGTGCGGATCATCTTTTCCTTAAGCAGCCGCGAGGCAAGAACCGCCGCACCGCCGGCGAGAACCGCACTGCGGCTCGCGTAGCTGCCCGTGCCATGTGCGACTGCTGCGCTGTCGCCCTGCACGATCCTGATGTCTTCGATCCGAGCTCCCAATTCATCAGCGATCACCTGGGCGAGCGTCGTCTCGAGACCCTGACCGTGTGAGGCTGTTCCGAAACTGCCGGTAATCGCCCCAGTGGAATCGAAGCGCAGGTTAGCCGTTTCGGTGCCTGTGTTGATGGGCATGCCCGGCGCAGCCGAGATGCGCGACCCGATACCGGTCAGCTCTGCATAGGTGGCAATGCCGATACCGAAGAGTCTTCCGGCCGCACGGGCTTTCAATTGCATGTCGCGGAGGTTCTTGTAATCAATGGCGTCGCAGGCGCTGGCGAGCGTTTCGGCGAAGCCGGAGCGGTCCCAGACAATGCCCGGCGCCGATCGGTACGGGAAATGCTCGGGCCGCACCAGGTTGCGCAGGCGCAGCTCTATAGGATCGATCGCCAGGCGTCGGGCGGCCATGTCGATCAGGCGCTCCATGACAAACGTCGAGACGGGGCGCCCGACGCCGCGATAGGGTCCCGTAGGCGCCTTGTTTGTCGCAACGGCGCGCGCCCGCCCGCTATACGTATCGATACAGTAGGGACCTGGGATGAAGCTGATGACCTGGACCGGCTCGAGGGCCGCCGTCCATGGATAGATCGAATACGCCCCGACGTCGCCGATCACCTCGGCCTTGAGGGCGCGGATCCGACCGTTCAGGTCAAACGCCAGTTCTGCGTCGACTATCTCGTCGAAGCCGTGGCTTGTGGCGGTCAGGTCCTCCATCCGGCTCCCGGTCCAGCGCACCGGACGGCCGAGGTGACGGGCCAGAACCGCAACCAGGATCTCTTCCTGATACAGCGATGCCTTGCCGCCGAAACCGCCACCGACATCCGGCGCGACGACGCGCACACTATGTCCCGGCATCTCGAGAAGATCCGCCAGCACGTCGCGAATGATCCCCGGGATCTGCGTCGACAACGTGAGGGTCAGCGCGTGGCGACCACGATCGTATTCCGCGATGCAGGCCCGATTCTCGATTGCGGCCGGCGACTTGCGGTGGAAGCGAAACCGCCCTCCGACCCGGAGCTCTGCCGCCGCCAATTCTGCTTGAATGTCACCCCGCGCAAACTCGCGCTTAGCCAGAACGTTCGTTCCGACTTCCTCATGCAACATCGGTGCGGTCGGCAGGACGGCGAGCTCCGGATCGACGACAGGCTTCAGCGGCTGGTAGGCGATCTCGATCCGGTCAAGCGTGTCTTCGGCCAGATACCGGCTTTC